>NZ_CP029552.1:3810000-4025000 GCF_003173775.1 Methylobacterium sp. 17Sr1-1
GCGAGACGCGCGAGTTCCCCGCTGACATCCGCCAGCCGGTTGAGCACCGATTGCGCCACGTCCACCACGCCGGTGCGCGAGAGATGCTTGAGGCCGAGCGTCGCGAATTTCGTGGTGAGGAGATAGCGGCCGGTCTCGCCGTCCTGCACGACGTAAGAATGCTCGGCGAGCTCGGCCAGAAGCCGGTGCGCGCCGCTCTTCGGGATATCCAGCGTCTCGGCGATGGTCTGGAGCGGCAGCCCGCGCGGATGGTTCGCGAGGAGTTCCACCAGGTCCAGGGCGCGCCGCAGCAGGGAGCCGGCCATCTGTCGTGCTCGAGTCTCGCGTTCTCAAATCTGGAACGCGGTTCTGGATTTGAACGGAGTTCCGGTCTAAGTCAAGACTTGATGACGCGAGGGGGGAGGCGGGGCATGCGCGGCAGCGGAGGCCTGCGGGAGGCGGGCCAGCGGGAGACCCTGACCGGCATCGCCCTGATGGTGAGCGCGGTGGCGGGCTTCGCCTCCATCGACGCTTCGGCGAAGTTCCTGAGCGGGACGATGAGCCCGATGCTGATCGTCGCCGTGCGCTACCTCGTCAGCTTCGTGATCGTGGCGGGTTTCCTCGCCGCGCGGCGCGACATCGTCGGGCTGATGCGGACGCGAAAGCCCGGGCTCCAGGTCTTGCGCTCGCTGTGCCTGGTGACGGCGACGATGTGCTCGTTCGTGGCTTTGCGCTACCTGCCGTTGGCGCAGGTGACCTCGATCACCTTCGCCTCGCCCCTGGTGGTGGCGCTGATCGCCGGGCCGCTCCTCGGCGAGCGGGTCGGCTGGCGGCGGACGATCGCGGTGCTGGTCGGCTTCTCGGGCGTGCTGGTGGTGAGCCGCCCGGGCGTGTCGGGGATGCACCCGGCGGCGTTGCTCGCGGTGGTGACCGCCCTCGTCAACGGGGTCTACATCGTGGTGACGCGGATGCTCGCCGCCCACGATCCGCCCGAGACCACGATGTTCTACACCGGCCTCGTCGGCTCGGTGCTGACGGCGCCGTTCCTGCCCTTCCTGTGGGAGACGCCGGCCGAGCCCTCGACCTGGCTCGGCATCCTGTCGGTCGGCTTCTTCGGGGCGCTCGGGCACTGGCTCCTGATCCTGGCGCATCGCCGGGCGCCCGCCTCGACGCTGGCGCCCTTCGCCTATGCCCATCTGCTCTGGGCAGTGCTCCTCGGCTTCCTGATCTTCGGCCACCTGCCGGACCACTGGACGGTGATCGGCGGCGCCGTGGTGGCGGCCTCGGGGCTGTACCTGCTCTATCACGAGCGCCCGCGGGTCACGCCGCCGGGGGAGGAGGGGGCGGTGTGACGCCGCCCGCGGCATGGGGCTGTCCAGGGATAAGAACGAGCGCTGGTTTCCCTCTCCCCGCGGGCGGGGAGAGGGCCGAGCCGCCGTCCAGGCGGCTCGGCAAGCCCGAAGGGCGAGGGTGAGGGGGTGTTTCCAGAAGAGTCTCACGCGTCGAGGCCCCTCACCCTCGGCTGCGCCTCGCTGCGTTCCCTGAACGGGAACACAGCCCTCTCCCCGCCCGCGGGGAGAGGAGAAGCCCGCGCTACATCCTTTCTCCGGCCAGTCTCACGCCCGCCGCGCCAACCCCAAAAACTCCTCCACCTCCGCCTCCGTCGTCGAGAAGGCGGTGATCAGGCGGATCATCCGCTCGCCCTCACGCACCGTCTCGCCCGCCGGCAGGCTGCGGCTCGTCCAGTCGTAATAGACCGCCCCGCCCCGGCGCAGGGCCGCGTCGAGCCCGGCCGGCAGGATCGGGAAGAGCTCGTTGCCCCGGACCGGCCAGGCCAGGCGCACCCCCGGAACGTCACTCAGGCCCGCGGCGAGCCGCGCCGCCATCCGGTTGGCGTGGGCGGCGTTCGCGAGCCAGTGGTCGCCGTCGAGATAGGCGTCGAGCTGGGCGGCGAGGAACCGGCCCTTCGACAAGATGTGGCCGGCGCGCTTGCGGCGGAACTCCAGCGTCTCGGCGAGGTCGGGGCGGAAGACCAGGATCGCCTCGGCGGCGAGCGCGCCGTTCTTGCTCGCCCCGAAGGACAGGACGTCGATGCCGGCGCGCCACGTCATCTCGGCGGGCGAGCAGCCGAGAGCCTGAAGGGCGTTGGCGAAGCGCGCCCCGTCCATGTGGACGGTGAGCCCGTGGTCATGGGCGATGCGGGCGAGGGCCGAGATCTCCTCGACCGTGTAGACCTGACCGCTCTCGGTGAGCTGCGACAGGGTCAGCGCCCGGGGCGGCATCTGCTTCACGTGCCGGGTCAGGCCGGAGAGAAAATGGCCGAGGGTCTCGGCCGCGATCTTGCCGCCGGCTCCGGGCAGGCCGTGCAGCTTGGCGCCGTGGGTGTAGAATTCCGGCGCGCCGCACTCGTCCTCCATCACGTGCGCCTCCTCGTGGCACACGCACAGGCCGAAGGGCGGCACCATCACGGAGAGCGCCAGCGCGTTCGCCGCGGTGCCGGTGGCGACCGGGAAGACCGCGAGGTCGGCATGGTCGAACAGAGTGCGGAAGCGTGGGGTGAGCCCGAGCGTCAGCGGGTCGGCGCCGTAGGCCGGCATCGCCCCGCCATTGTGGCGCACGATCGCCTCCAGGATCGGAGCGCTCGCCCCCACCACGTTGTCGCTCGCGAAATTCATGCGTGACCAAGCCCCTGCCATCGTCCTTCCGAGCATCATGACGGGTGGGACCGGCCGGAGCGAGGCGCGCCGGATCATGCCTCGCATGTCTTGCCTCGCATGTGCCGCCGGTCGTCTCCCGCGGGGGAAAGATGCGCGCTCCCTGCCGGATTCGGTGTTTCGTTGCGGGTGTGGCGCGCGAAACGCAAGAAAAGCACAAGCCTGGACGGAATGGCCTCTTGCTGGAGCGGTTGAAATCTGGCAGGTTCCGCGAGTTAGGACAGTACCGCTGTCCCATTTTCCCGGTCGGGCCCCGCGCCCCCGGGTCGCAAGGGCGCTGGCTTGTGGCTTGCACGATAGCCAAACGAGATACCAAACGCGCCGCCATTCGGGCGGTGCGGGCGCACGCGGGCTGACCACCAGCCTGCCGGGCGCTCGCGAGGTGCGGGCGCTCCCTTCGCGAGACGCGACCGACCCTCCCGCGGACTGAACAACACAGGCGGCGGCCGTGCCCTCGGCCCGCCCGCCCGCGGCGCCCCTGCGGCTGTCCGCACTACTTCGCCCGCTCGATGATGCGGGTATACCTGCCCGGAGCGGCGGGCCTGCCTCTGCGGCAGGCATGCCCGCCCCTGCGGCAGGCAATCCTGACCGGCGGTGCGCGGAGGAGCGCACCGGCCACCATCGACAGAAACCCGCGCGCTCGCCCGCGCGCCCTTAAGACCGGACCTTGGGAGACCAGACCATGAGCGGCACGGACCAGTCCCAGCACCCCACCCGCGGGCAGGCGGTCCCCGCCCTCGTCGTGCGCGATCCGGCCCTGCCGGCGCGCCAGGGCCTCTACAACCCGGGCAACGAGAAGGATGCCTGCGGCGTCGGCTTCATCGCCGACATGCACAATCGCCAGAGCCACGCCATCGTCCAGCAGGGCCTGCAGATCCTGGAGAACCTCGACCATCGCGGTGCCGTCGGCGCCGACCCGAAGATGGGCGACGGCTGCGGCATCCTGGTGCAGGTCCCGCACGGCTTTTTCGCGGCGGAGGCCGAGCGCCTCGGCATCAAGCTGCCGGAGGCCGGCCATTACGGCGTCGGCCAGCTCTACATGCCGCGGGACGAGGAAGGCTTCAAGACCGTCGAGGCGATCGTCGAGAAGGCGATCGCCGACGAGGGGCTGGCCCTGCTCGGCTGGCGCGACGTGCCGGTCGATCCGAGCGACCTCGGCGAGAGCGTGAAGGCGAGCGAGCCGCGCCACCGCCAGGTGTTCATCGGCCGCCCGGCCTCCAGCGCCGACCAGGACGCCTTCGAGCGCCGGCTGTTCCTCGTCCGCAAGGTGATCTCGAACGCCGTCTACACCCTCAAGGACGAGCGGCTGAAGGAGTTCTACCCGGTCTCGCTGTCCTCGCGCACCATCGTCTACAAGGGCATGGTGCTGGTGAACCAGCTCGGCCACTACTACCTCGACCTGAAGGACGAGCGCTTCGTCTCGGCCCTGGCGCTCGTGCACCAGCGCTTCGCCACCAACACCTTCCCGACCTGGCGCCTGTCGCACCCCTACCGGATGGTGGCCCATAACGGCGAGATCAACACGCTGCGCGGCAACGTGAACTGGATGGCGGCGCGCCAGGCCAGCGTCGATTCGGAGCTGTTCGGCAACGACATCTCGAAGCTCTGGCCGATCTCCTACGAGGGCCAGTCCGACACCGCCTGCTTCGACAACGCGCTCGAATTCCTCGTGCAGGGCGGCTACCCGCTCGCCCACGCGATGATGATGCTCGTGCCCGAGGCCTGGGCCGGCAACCCGCTGATGAGCGAGGAGCAGCGCGCCTTCTACGAGTACCACGCCGCCCTGATGGAGCCGTGGGACGGCCCGGCCGCGCTCTGCTTCACCGACGGACGCCAGATCGGCGCCACCCTCGACCGCAACGGCCTGCGCCCCGCCCGTTACCTCGTCACCGACGACGGCCTCGTCGTGCTCGCGTCCGAGATGGGCGTGCTGCCGATCCCGGACGAGAAGATCGTCTCGTCCTGGCGCCTCCAGCCGGGCCGGATGCTCTTGATCGACCTGGAGAAGGGCCGCATCGTCTCGAACGAGGAGATCAAGAGCGAGCTCGCCGCCGCCCATCCCTACAAGGAGTGGCTGAAGCGCACCCAGATCGTGCTCGAGGACCTGCGCCCGGTGCAGCCGCGCGAGTCGCGCACCGACGTGTCGCTGCTCGATCGCCAGCAGGCCTTCGGCTACACCCAGGAAGACCTGAAGCTCCTGATGCAGCCGATGGCCGTGACCGGCCAGGAGGCGGTCGGCTCGATGGGCACGGACACGCCGCTCTCGGCGCTCTCCGACAAGCCGAAGCTCCTCTACACCTACTTCAAGCAGAACTTCGCGCAGGTGACGAACCCGCCGATCGACCCGATCCGCGAGGAGGCCGTGATGAGCCTCGTCTCGTTCATCGGGCCGCGGCCGAACATCCTCGACCTCGAGGGCACCTCGCGCAAGAAGCGTCTCGAGGTGCGCCAGCCGATCCTGACCAACGCGGACCTGGAGAAGATCCGCTGCATCGGCCATTTCGAGGACCGCTTCGACACCAAGACCCTCGACATCACCTATCCGGCCGAGACCGGCGCGCAGGCGATGGACGGGGCGCTCGACCGCCTCTGCGACCGCGCTGAAGCCGCGGTGCGCGGCGGCTACAACATCATCGTGCTCTCCGACCGCGCCGTCGGCCCGGACCGGATCCCGATCCCGGCGTTGCTCGCCACCGCGTCGGTGCACAACTACCTGATCCGCAAGGGGCTTCGCACCTCGGTCGGGCTCGTGCTCGAATCGGGTGAGCCGCGCGAGGTGCACCACTTCGCGTGCCTGGCCGGCTACGGCGCCGAGGCGATCAACCCGTACCTCGCCTTCGAGACGCTCATCGCGATGAAGGACGAGCTGCCGCCCGAACTCACCGACGACGAGATCGTCTATCGCTACATCAAGTCGATCGACAAGGGCCTGCTCAAGGTGATGTCCAAGATGGGCATCTCGACCTACCAGTCCTATTGCGGCGCGCAGATCTTCGACGCGATCGGCCTCAACTCGACCTTCGTCGAGCGCGACTTCTTCGGCACGGCCACCACCATCGAAGGCATCGGCATGGCCGAGATCGCCGAGGAGACGGTGCGCCGCCACCGCGACGCCTTCGGCGACGCGCCGGTCTACCGCACCGCCCTCGACGTCGGCGGCGAGTACGCCTACCGCCTGCGCGGCGAGGCCCATACCTGGACGCCCGACACCGTCGCGACGCTCCAGCACGCCGTGCGGCTCAACCTGCCCGACCGCTACCGGGCCTTCGCCAAGATGGTGAACGAGCAGGAGAACCACCTCAAGACGATCCGCGGCCTGTTCCGGATCAAGAGCGCGGCGGAGATCGGCCGGGCCCCGGTCGAGATCGACGCGGTCGAGCCGGCGGTCGAGATCGTCAAGCGCTTCGCCACCGGCGCGATGTCCTACGGCTCGATCTCGAAGGAGGCGCACGAGACGCTGGCGATCGCCGTCAACTCCTTCGGCGGTCGCTCGAACTCGGGCGAGGGCGGCGAGGAGCGCGAGCGCTACCGGCCGCTGCCGGACGGCCGCTCGCGCCGCTCGGCGATCAAGCAGGTGGCGTCGGGCCGCTTCGGCGTCACGGCGGAGTACCTCGTCAACGCCGACATGATGCAGATCAAGGTGGCGCAGGGCGCGAAGCCCGGCGAGGGCGGCCAGCTGCCCGGCCACAAGGTCGACGCCAAGATCGCCAAGGTCCGCCACTCGACCCCGGGTGTCGGCCTGATCTCGCCGCCGCCGCACCACGACATCTACTCGATCGAGGACCTGGCCCAGCTGATCTTCGACCTCAAGAACGTCAACCCGGCGGCCGAGGTCTCGGTCAAGCTGGTGGCGGAGGTCGGCGTCGGCACGGTGGCGGCCGGCGTCGCCAAGGCGCGCGCCGACCACATCACCATCTCGGGGTTCGACGGCGGCACGGGCGCGGCGCCGCTCACCTCGATCAAGCACGCGGGTGGCCCCTGGGAGATCGGCCTCGCCGAGACCCAGCAGACCCTGGTGCTCAACCACCTGCGCGGCCGGGTGGCGCTCCAGGCCGATGGCGGCATCCGCACCGGCCGGGACGTGCTGATCGCGGCTTTGCTCGGCGCCGACCAGTTCGGCTTCTCGACCGCGCCCTTGATCGCGGCCGGCTGCATCATGATGCGCAAGTGCCACCTGAACACCTGCCCGGTCGGCGTCGCGACGCAGGATCCGGTGCTGCGCAAGCGCTTCAAGGGCACCCCTGAGCACGTCATCAACTACTTCTTCTTCGTCGCCGAAGAGGTGCGCGAGCTGATGGCGTCCCTGGGCGTCACGAAGCTCGACGACCTGATCGGGCGCTCGGAATACCTCGACAAGCTCGCGGCGATCTCGCACTGGAAGGCCAAGGGCCTCGACTTCACCCGGCTGTTCCACAAGCCTGACGTGCCGGAGACGGTCGCGCTCCGCCACGTCGAGACCCAGAAGCACCCGATCGACCAAGTCCTCGACCGGCGGCTGCTGGCCGCCATCGGCGACGCGATCGAGACCGGCGTCGCGACGACCGTCGAGGACGTGATCCGCAACTCCGACCGGGCGGCGGGCGCGATGCTGTCGGGCGCGGTCGCCAAGGCGCACGGCCACGAGGGTCTGCCCGACGACACCCTGACGGTGAAGCTCACCGGCACCGCCGGCCAGAGCTTCGGCGCCTGGCTCGCCGCCGGCGTGACGCTCAGCCTGACCGGCCACGCCAACGACTACGTCGGCAAGGGCCTGTCGGGCGGCAAGCTGATCATCCGGCCCTCGGATGCCCTCGGCTCGCCGTCGGACCGCACCATCATGGTCGGCAACACGGTGCTCTACGGCGCCATCGCGGGGGAGGCCTACATCCGGGGTTCGGCCGGCGAGCGCTTCGCGGTCCGCAACTCGGGCGCCATCGCGGTGGTCGAGGGCATGGGCGACCACGGCTGCGAGTACATGACCGGCGGCGTGGTCGTGTCGATCGGCGAGACCGGGCGCAACTTCGCGGCCGGCATGTCGGGCGGCATCGCCTACGTGCTGGACGAGGACGGGTCCTTCGCCAAGCGCTGCAACCTGTCGATGGTCGATCTCGAGCCGGTCGAGGAGGAGGACGAGTTCATGCGCCGCTTCCACCAGGACGGCGACCTCGAGACCAAGGGGCGCATCGACATCCTGGCCGACATGTCCGGCCACGACGAGGAGCGCCTGGTCGGCCTCATCAACAACCACCTGAAGTATACCGGCTCGGTGCGCGCCAAGGCGATCATCGACAACTGGGACACCTACCGCACCAAGTTCGTGAAGGTGATGCCGGTCGAGTACCGGCGGGCGCTTCGCGAGATGGAGCGGGCCCGGATGCCGGTGGCGGCGGAGTAGCGGCGCATCTGTGAGGCCGGGCCGTGGCACTCGTCTACGACCCGGCCAAGCGGGAGCGAACCCTGCACGAGCGGGGGCTGGACTTCGCGCGTTGCGAGGAGGTGTTCGCCGGCCGCACGTTGAACATCGTGGACCGGAGGGCCGATTATGGGGAGGTACGCACGCAGACCTATGGCCGTCTCGACGGCCGGATGGTCGTCGTCGTGTGGACCGACCGCGGGGACGACCGCCGGATCATCAGCATGAGGAAGGCCAATGACCGCGAGCAAGCCCGATACGCTCACCTCCTCCGATGAGGTTTGGCACGATCCCGACGACGCACCGGAGCTGACCGACGAGTTCCTTGAGCGCGCCTTCCACTACGACGGCGGCAAGCTGATCCGCCGTGGCCGCGAGCCCGGCGAGAGCGGCCGGCTCGAATCGGTCGAGCTTCCGGTCGAATTGCTCGACCGCTTCCGCGCGTTCGGGAGCAGTTGGGAGATGGTTCTGGACACGGCGCTGCGGCAATGGCTGCAGAAGCACGACAGTCTGCGCGACGCCGAGTAAGGGGAGCTTTCAGAGGTGAAGATCTACGGCGACACGATGTCGGGCAACTGCCTGAAGGTGCGGTACGTCGCCGATCACCTCGGGCTTCCCTATACGTGGATTCCGGTCGACATCATGCGGGGTGAGAGCCGCACCCCCGAGTACCTCGCCCGATTCCCCATGGGCCAGGTGCCGGGCGTCGAGTTCCCGGACGGCCGGACGCTCGCCCAGTCGAACGCGATCATCCGATACCTCGCCCGTGGCAGCGCGTTGCTGCCCGACGATCCCTGGACCCAGGCCAAGATCGACGAGTGGCTGTTCTGGGAGCAGTACAGCCACGAGCCGACCATCGCGGTCTGCCGGTTCCACATGCGCTACCGCGGCGAACCGGCCGCGACCCGCGACCCGAGAAGGGTGGACGGCGGCGAGGCCGCCCTCGACCTGATGGAGCGACACTTGACCGCCGCCGCGTGGTTCGTCGGCGACGCCGTCAGCATCGCGGACGTCGCACTCTTCGCCTATACGCAATTCGCCGACGAGGGCGGATTCGATCTCTCGGCCCGGCCCGCCATCCGGGCCTGGCTCACCCGTTGCGGGGAGGCGCTCCCCACTTCCGCCACCGTCGCCGGGGTCGTCGAGACCCGCCGCCGGCCCGATCACTTCACGAACTGAGCACTCCACCGATGGGCAAGGTCACAGGCTTCCTCGAATTCGACCGGCAGGAGCAGAAGTATCAGCTCGCGGCCGACCGCGTGCGCCACTTCCTCGAATTCACCCTGCCGCTCGACGAGCACGACCTGAAGAAGCAGGCGGCGCGCTGCATGGATTGCGGCATCCCGTTCTGCCACGGCCCGACCGGCTGCCCGGTCCACAACCAGATCCCGGACTGGAACGACCTCGTCTTCAACGCGGATTGGGAGGAGGCGGCACGCAACCTGCACTCCACCAACAATTTTCCGGAGTTCACCGGCCGCATCTGCCCGGCGCCGTGCGAGGAGGCCTGCACCCTCAACCTCGAGAACCAGCCGGTGGCGATCAAGACCATCGAGCAGGCGATCGCCGACAAGGCCTGGAGCATGGGCTGGGTCGTGCCCGAGCCCGCCGAGGCGAAGACCGGCAAGACGGTGGCGGTGATCGGCTCGGGTCCGGCCGGCCTCGCTGCGGCCCAGCAGCTCGCCCGCGTCGGCCACGACGTCCACGTCTTCGAGCGCGAGCCGAAGGCCGGGGGGCTCCTCCGCTACGGCATCCCCGACTTCAAGATGGAGAAGCGCCACATCGACCGCCGGGTGCGGCAGATGGAGGCTGAGGGCGTGCAGTTCCATTACGGCGTCAATGTCGGCGTCGACCGCTCCTTCGCCAGCCTGCACAACGAGTTCGACGCCGTGCTGTTCGCCGGCGGCGCCGAGGCCCCGCGCGATCCCGGCCTGCCCGGCCAGGAGCTCGAGGGCGTGCATTTCGCCATGCCCTACCTCGTGCAGTCGAACCGCCGCGTCGGCCACGAGCCCGCCACGGCCGAGGAGCCGATCCTGGCCGCCGGCAAGAACGTGGTGGTGATCGGCGGCGGCGACACCGCCTCGGATTGCGTCGGCACCGCCTTCCGCCAGGGCGCTCTCTCGGTCACCCAGCTCGACATCCGCCCGCGCCCGCCGGAGCGCGAGGACAAGCTGACCGTGTGGCCGTACTGGGCGACCAAGATGCGCACCTCGTCGAGCCAGGCGGAGGGCGCCGAGCGCGAGTTCCAGGCCGCGACCCTGCGCATCGAGGGCAAGAAGGGCAAGGTGAAGGGCGTGGTCTGCGCCCGGGTCGACGAGTCCCGCAAGCCGATCGCCGGCTCCGAGTTCCTGCTGCCGGCCGACCTCGTCTTCATGGCGATCGGCTTCGCCGGCCCGGTGGCCAAGGGCCTGCTCGAGGAGTCCGGCGTCGCCCGCGACAAGCGCGGCAACGTGCTCGCCGACGACAGCCAGTACCGCACCTCGACCGACAAGGTCTGGGTGGCGGGCGACATGCGCCGCGGCCAATCCCTGGTGGTCTGGGCGATCCGCGAGGGCCGGCAGGCGGCCCGCTCCATCGACGAGGCGCTGATGGGCGCGACGACCCTGCCGCTCTGAGGCGGCGGGATCCCGAGATCCTCCTGATCGATCGACGGGACTCGCTCCGGACCGGAGCGGGTCCCGTTCGCGTTCGGAGGATGTCGAGCACTCCGCTGCCGCGCCAGAACGTCATCCCGGGGCGAGCCTCGGCGAGAACCTGGGATCCCTGACCGCTGACGGTGCAGGCTTCAGCCGAATGCCCTCCGCCCTGTCCTCAAGCGTCAGCGGTTAGGGATCCCGGGTTCCACTTCGCGGCCCCGGGATGACGAGGAGGGTGGTAGACCTCCAGGGTAGGCTGTCCACGTGGCGGGGAGGTGGATTAGATCTATTCCAGTTTGCAGAATGCAGACCGAGTTATCCACCGGCCTGACGCAGCTTCCATCCCCATGATTGATGCGCTGACGCAACACCAGGACCGATAGCGACCGGGCCTGGAATGGTTCAAATGCTTGCGCGGACGAAGCGATTGATTGCCGGGGCTCACGCGATTACCCGCGGGTGAGACGCTTCTTCCGCCCGAGGTTCCCGTGCGCTCTCCCCATCGCCCCGCGAAACGGCGCCGCTCGCCGCTGCTCCTCGCGCTGCTCGCGGGCGCGGCGCCGGGCCTCGCGGCGGGCGGGGCATGGGCCCAGGAGTCCGGCGAGATCGCCCTCGACACCATCACGGTCGCCGGCCCGTCGCAGGCTGCGGGGATCCCGGTCTCCACCGAGACCGCTTACGGCCCGGTCCAGGGCTACCGCGCGACCCGCAGCGCCACCGCGACCAAGACCGACACGCCGCTGCGCGACATTCCTCAGACCGTCAACGTCGTGCCGCGCGAGGTCCTGGTCGACCGCGCGGAGACGCGGCTCACCGACGCCCTGTTCAACGTCAGCAACGTGCAGCCGGGCGGCACCATCCAGGGCCGCAGCGACACCTTCATCATCCGCGGTTTCCGGACCCAGACCTACGCCATCGACGGCGTGTTCATGAACCAGGCCAGCAACTTCTATCCCGTCCAGCGCGACCTCGCCGATGTCGAGCGGATCGAGGTGCTCAAGGGGCCGGCCTCGGTGCTCTACGGACGGGGCGATCCCGGCGGCGTCATCAACATCGTCACGCGCCAGCCGAGCCTGGTGCCCACCGCCGATGCCAGCATCCAGGGCGGCAGCTTCGGTTTCCGGCGCGTCCAGGGTTCGGCCTCAGGCCCGGTGCCCGGTGCCGACGGGGTGGCGGCCCGCCTGAGCTTCGGAACGCAGGTCGACCCGACCTTCCGCGACCTCGCCGGTCGCGACAATTCCCGCTTCTTCATCGCCCCGTCGCTGACCTGGAACCCGAGTCCGGACACACGGGTCTCGTTCATCGGCGAGTTCACCCGCCAGGACACGGTCTACGACGAGGGCTTGATCGCCCGGAACGGCCGTGTGCCGCTCGACAACATCTCGCGCTACTACGGCGAGCCGTTCTCGCGCTACAATGCCAATGCGAATTTCGGTACGCTAAAAGTCGAGCATGACTTCAACGAGCACCTGATGCTGCGCCAGGTGCTCAACGCCCAGAGCGGCAGCTTCGACGCCATCGCCTCCCGTGCCACCGGCGTCTCGGCCAACGGGCTGACTGTCCAGCGCCGCACCACCGCCGCCACCTCGACCTACGCCGCCGTCGACAGCCAGACCGAACTTGTGGCGAAGTTCGACTTCCTCGGCCTGCGCCACACCGCGCTCCTCGGCGTCGAGTATTTCAACGGCTACCGGCGCGCGGTCACCACGCAGGGGGCGCTCGCCTCGGTGAGCTTCCTCAATCCCGTCGCCGGCCTCGCGCTGCCGGGTGCGCTCTCGCTCCAGAGCGACCTGAAGCAGAAGAACGAGCTGACCGGGCTCTACGCCCAAGACCAGATCGACCTCGGCTATGGCCTGCAGCTCCTGCTCGGCGTGCGCTACGACACCGGCACGCAGTTCTACTTCAGCCGCACGCCGACCTCGCGCACGATCCCGCCGGACCAGGAACTGTCGGGCGTGTCGCCGCGGATCGGCCTGATCTACCGGGTCGCCGAGCCGCTGGCCCTCTACGCGAGCTACACGACCTCGTTCAAGCCGCAGACGGCGAACGTCTTCAACGCCGTCAATCCGGCGCCCGAGACCGGCGAGCAGATCGAGGTCGGCACCCGCTTCGACTTCACGCCCGACCTCAGCCTGACCGCCTCGGTGTTCGACATCACCCGCAACAACGTCGCGGCCAACGATCCGGTCAATACCGGCTTCTCGATCATCACCGGGCAGCAGCGCTCGAAGGGCGTCGAGGCCGACCTCGCCGGCACGATCCTGCCGGGTTGGAAGATCATCGGCGGCGTCGGCTACACCGATGCCCGGGTGACGCGCGACAGCACCATCCCGGTCGGCAACCGGCTGGAGGCGGCGCCTTTGTTCAGCGGCAGCTTCTGGACCACCTATCAGGTCCAGGAGGGCGCCTGGCGCGGTCTCGGGCTCGGCGTCGGGGTGACCTATGTCGGCTCGCGCTTCGGCGACGTCAGCAACACCTACAAGGTCGGCGCCTATACCCGCGTCGACGCGGCCGTGTTCTACGACCTCAACGAGCATGCCCGGTTCTCGCTGAACCTGAAGAACCTGACCGACGCGCGCTACATCGAGCAGCCGTTCAATCAGTTCAACAACCTGCCGGGAGCGCCGTTCTCGGTGCTGGCGACGCTGACGGCCCGGATGTAACCGGAGCGTCCACCGCCCGACCCCTCATGCGCGGGTTCACCCCCGCGGCCAGCGGAAGTCGTCCGCCCGCCCCGGCTGGGGCGGGGGGGCCGCACCGCGGGTCAGGCTGCGCTCCAGGGTGTAGCCGGTGTCGCGGTCGATCCGCGGGCGGCCGGTGACGAGCTGGCCGCCCGGCGCGACCTCGTTGCGGGTCAGCGGCAGGACCGGGCCGGCGGCGGGCTTGACCGGCAGGGCCGGAATGCCCGGCGGTTCGGGCAGGCTCGGCAGCATCGCGGTGATGAGCCGGTCGATCGCCGCGTCGTCGTCGAGCTTCGCTTCACCCGCGGCAGCCGGCGCTGGCACCGGCGCCGGCGCTTCCGGGGCGAGCGGCGAGACGGCGTCGGGGAGGGAGGGCGCGCCGGTCGTCGCCTCGAGGAGCCGCTTGATCTCGACATCGGCGAAGTGGGCCGCCTTGCGGGCGCCGGCCTGGGTGAAGTGCACGCCGTCGGAGGTGCGCAGCTTGGCCTGCTGCCCCTCGAGGTCCGGCCCGGTCGCGGCGTAGCGGTTGTTCTCGTCGACGAAGGCCGGCCAGATGTCGACGTAGACGCCGCCCGTCCGCTGCACCCGATCGCGAAAGATCTCGTTGAGCGAGGTGATGTCGGCCGAGAGGGTCTCGCTCTTCATCGGCGGCTCGCCGACCCAGACCACCGGCACCTTGCGGTCGGTGAAGACCTTCAGGAGCGCGTCGACCCGGTCGCGGTAGAGCGCGCGCCAGCGCTCGCTCAGGGGCTCGATCGTCTGGTCGCCGTCGCGCAGGGGCTGACGGTCGTTGGCGCCGACCATCACCACCGCGTAGGACACCTTCGGGTTGGACTTGAGGTAATCCTCCGCCGCCTTCGGCCAGTCGACCACGTCCTTGCGCACGAGGCCGCTGTCGCCCTTGGCGCGGCGGATCACCACCACGTCCGGATTCGCCTCGTAGACGGTGTCGAGGCCCTGACCCAGGAGCTCGGCGAGGGAATCGCCGAACACCGCGATCTGGGTACGCGGATCGGTTTTGGGCTTCGGCGCGGCGGGCCGCGCCACGACGGGTGCCGGGCGGGGCTTGGGCCGCTGCACCGAGCGGCCCTCGCGGCTGTGCATCACCTCGCGCTCGCGCTCCCGTTCGCGCTCACGCCGCGGGCGGGGAGTGCGGTAGGCGCCGCGATAGGCCGGTCGGCCGGGATCCGGCTGCGCCTGGGGCTGCGCCGTGGGGCGATCCTCCCAGGGCCAGAAGAATTGCCGCTGCGGCTCGGGCGCGGGGGCTGGCCGGTAGGCGGGCGCGCGGCGATAGCCGTAGCCGTCGTCGGAGTATTGCGCCCGGGCCGCGTCCGGCGCGCTCAGGCCCGCGAGCAGGCTGCAGAGAACGAGGCGCGACAGTTCCCGTCCAGTCGGCCACCTCATCCGGGCCACCCCATCCGCATCGTTCCCGGCTCCGCCCGCTTCGTCATGACGACGAGTATAGCGCGGCAACCGGCTCCGGCCCACCCACGCCGCCGCGCCGCCGCGTTCGCGGCCTGTCAAGGTTAGGGGATGATGAAGGGCAGTGTAAAACCTCCGTTCAGCATCCCGGAAGCCGGAAGAACCGGCCATGCCCGATGAAGACCGGCCGTTAAGCGACGCGGGCCGAGGGTGTGTCCCGGGCGAGCGACGGACGACAACACGTCGCCGCACGACAGGCGGGTGTTCTCACATGTTTCGGACTGTACGGCGGTTGGGTCTCCAGGCCGCGCTCATCCTGGCGATCGGGTCCGGTGTGCTGTTGAGCCGGGGCGGACGGGAGGCCGTCGCCCTGACCTTGCGCCCGGCGCTCGACCCGGCGCCGATCACCGTGCCGATGGCGCGGCCGCACGCCCCGGCCCCGGCGCCCGGCGTGCGGGTGGTGCTGGCCCTGCCCTGGACCAACGGCAGCGCCGAACTCGCCAGCGAGGTTCTGGCCGCCCGGTACGGGACCGGCCTCAGCGATTCGCGGTAACAACCGGCGACACCGCCCGGCCGAGGGAGACCCACCGGGTGTTCTCGTCGCCCTCGCGCTTGATGAAGGTGTATCCGGTCTTGTGCCAGGGCAGCACGGCGCTGGTCTTGTTGTCGAGGACCAGATCGCCGCGGTCGGTGCGCAGCATCAGCACGGCGTGGCCCTCGCCCTTCTCGTCGATCACCACCGTCATCCGCATCGCGCGGCGCGGCAGCCCGGCCTGGGCGAGCAGCTTGCGCTTGAGGAGCTGGAAGTCCTCGCAATCGCCCGAGCCGTCCTCGGCGAGGTCCCAGCGGTCCGGCACGCCCCAATGCTCCTGGTCGGTGACGGCGCGAAGCGACGTGTTGACCTGGCGGTTGATGCCGGTGACCGTCTGCCACAGCCGCGGGGTCAGGGTCACCTGCGCCGGCTCGCTCGCATCCACCGCGCATTCCGACGCGTAGCGGGCGCAGAACTCGACCCAGGCCGGAACCGGCCGGGCCTCGCCCACGGTGGCGGCCGGGATGGTGACCGCCGGGAGCGCCGCCAGGGTCTGGCTGCCCGCTCCGCTCGCCGAGGCCATGAGCCCGGCGGCCACGGCCAGGACCTGCGCGATTCCGATTCCGCCCGTGCGACCCGCGATACGCATCTGGTACTCGCAACCGTTAAGCTCTCGTTAACGAGTTGGTCGCACGGCGGGTCCGCGAGGGCAATTGCCGAGTTAAGAAAAGGTTAACGCGTGTTCACAGGCCGGCGTCACGCCCGCCGCAGCGAGAGGGCGGCGATCACCGAGGCCCCGAGCAGGGTCGCCGCCACCGGGGTCGCCGAGCCGTCGTGCCAGGTGGCGACCACGAGGGTGAACAGGGCGCCGAGCGCCATCTGCATGAAGCCGTAGAGGCTCGAGGCCGAGCCGGCGGCGTGGGGATCGACGTTCATCAGCCCCGCCACCGCGTTCGGCCCGAGGAGCCCGATGCCGACCGCGTAGAGCACCAGCGGCGCCAGGAGCGTCGCCACCGTGAGATGCCCGCTGCGGTCGACCGCCAACAGCGCCAGGGCGGCGAGAAGGCAGATGCCGTTGCCGATCCGGGCGGCGCGCTGGATCGGCATCCGGCCGGCGAGGCGCCCGGCGACCGCCGATCCGACCACCATGCCGGCCGTCACGATCAGGCAATCGAGCCCCACCTCCTGCGACGAGCGCCCGAGCCGGTCGACGAGGAGGAACGGCGCCACCGCCAGGAAGGCGTAGAGGCTGGTGCCGGCGCAGGCCCCGGCGAGCAGGTAGGCCCGGTAGGCGGGGTTGCGCAGCAGGCGCAGATAGGCGCCCGCCACCGCGCCGATCCCCGGCAGCGCGACCGGCCGCCGGTTCGTCTCCGGCAGGGTCAGCACCACCAGCGCGCCGAGGAGCGCCACCACCGCGGCCAGCACCACGAACACCGCCCGCCAGCCGAAGGCGCCGGCGACGAGGCCGCCGATCGCGGGCGCCAGGGCCGGCGTCAGCGTCATCGCCATGGTGAGGATCGCGATCTTGCGGGCGGCGTCCGCGGCGGTCGAGACGTCGCGCACCATCGCCCGGCCGAGGACCAGCGAGCCGCAGGCGCCGAGCGATTGCAGCACCCGGGCGACGATCAGGACCTCGATCGAGGGTGCGGGGATCGCGAGCAGCAGCCCGGCGAGATAGAGCGAGAGGCCGGCGATCAGCACCGGGCGGCGGCCGAACCGGTCAGAGAGCGGCCCGTAGACCAATTGCCCGCAGGCGAGGCCGACGAGGTAGAGGGTGATCGTCAGCTGCGCGGCGACCGGCGTCGTGCCGAGATCGGCCGCCGCCGCCGCGAGTGCCGGCACGAAGATGTGCAGGGCCACCGTCCCGGTCATGGTCACGGCGACGAGGAGCGCCAGCGACGCCTGCGCGCGGGGCGAGGCGGCCTCGCCGGTCGAAGAGGTTTCGCCCGACGAAGAGGCTTTGCTCGACGAAGAGGCTTGGTCCTGGTCTCGGCCGGCACGCCTCGGTGACATCTTCATCGTTCGCTCAGCTCATGGTCCTTCGGGGGCTGATCCTCTGTAAGGCGATGCCGGCCGTGCGAGGCATGCCGGTCGGGAATGGCTGGACCCGGCCGGCGGCGCCGGGTGTCGGAGCGATCCCCCTTTGGGGTCAGGTCGTTCATCACATCTCGGTGAACTCAATCGATTTGTTTGTCTGCGAACGATCACGACAATAATCAGACTTTCACGGTGCGGCGGCCGAGGACGCGGCTGCCCGCAGCACGAATCGTGGGTACGACGGCCCATGGAGGGCAGGAGATGCCGATGTCCGATGGGGTGATCGATTCCGGCCGCCGGCCGAGCTTCTCCCGCGACGACGACGCGGTCCGGGCCGGCGGCGTGTCGATCCGGCGCCTGCGCGAGATCGAGTCCCTGCTCGGGGTCTCGATCGACCCGGCCGCCGGCGCCGGGCCGGCTGACGGCGGCGTGACCGACGGCCGCATGACCTTCGAGCGCCAGGCGATCGATCTCCTGCGCGCCTTCAGCCGTATCACCGACCCCGCGACCCGCGGCGAGGTGCTGCGCCTCGTCACCGCCATGGCGCCGCGCGACGGTCGGAACTGACGGCGGAAGCGCCGGAGGGGCGGGGGTCGGACGCCGTGCGACACCGGCGCCGGCCCCGGCCGCACGAACCGGACGTCGGGTCATCCGTTGCCCGGGGCTGCCGCCCCGGAGAGGCGGCCTCAGGCAGGAGGACGCCCCCATGCGCGGGACAATCATCGCCGCATCGATCCTGGTCCCGCTCGGTGCCGCCGCGGCCGCCGCGACGCCCTGCGCGGAGCAGATCGCCACGATCGAGCGCCGTCTCGAGAGCCCCGGCGCCGCGGCGGTGACCGGCGAGACACCGACGACGCAGGGATCGCCCAAGGCGCTCGCGGCCCCGCCGGCGGGACGGCCGAGCGACCCCGCGACCGTGCCGCAGGCCGGCCGCATCGCCGACGCGCGCGGCCTGATCGCCGCGGCGCGGGATCAGGACCGTGCCGGCGACGCACAGGCCTGCAACGACACCATGACCCGCGCCAAGGAGTTGATCGGCGCCCTGCCCTGACGAGGGCTCGGTCCCTGACTCAGATGGTCTCGCGCAGGCGCCGCATCGCCTGCACCCAGTCGCGCGGGCCGAGGCCGGGCGCCGCGCCGGCCGGGTGCAGACCCTCGTGGGCGCGGCGGCGGGCGTCCCGCGGGCTCATCGCGAACCGGCTCCGGAACGAACGGCTGAAATGCGTTTCGCTGGTGAAGCCGCTGCGGAAGGCCACCTGCGCGATGCTGCTGCGCCCGTCATCGGGCCGGCTCAGGGCCATGAACGCCCGGTCGAGCCGGCGCCCGGCGATGTAGGCCATGACGCCGCCCTCGAAGCCGAACAGGCGGTACAGGGTCGCCCGCGAGACCCGGCAGGCCGCCGCGATGCCGGCGGGGCTCAGGCCCGGGTCGTCGAGGTGGCGGTCGATATAGGCGCAGACCCGGTCGTGGACGCTGGCGCCGGCCGCGGCGCGCACGAGCGGATCGGCCTGCTTGAGGTCGCTGCCCGACAGGAGCAGGCACAGCGCGTCGAGGGCGGCACCCGCCTCCCGGGGGGTGAGGGACCCGGCATGCTCGGCCAGGCTGCGCAGGTGGCTCCCGATCACCGCCGCCAGCCCGCTGCCCCGGTCGATCGCTCGCCCGTGCAGGTCGTTCGCGCCGGCGAGCGGCAGGCGGTCCCGCGGCAGGATCAGCGTGAGGTTGGAGAAATCCGTCGCCCGCGTGTGCAGGGTGCGGTTGAGGTCGAGGACGTTGATGTCCCCCGCCACGACCGAGACGGCCCGGTCTCCGCACGACCCCGTGAAGCCGCCGGCGACGTAGTGCTGGATCACGACGTGGTCCCAGCCGGAGCTGCGGACGTCGCCCATGCCGCGCTCGAAGGTCTGCGCCCGCGAGGTGCAGGTCGTCAGCAGGGCGTCGGCCACCGGCATGGCCCGCATCTCGGCCCGGAACGCGGCTCTGGCGTCGTCCTCGATCCCGACCCGGAAAAGAGGTTGCACCAGGTCGTGCCAGAGGGCGAATTGCTGCTCGGCGGCGAGCCGCTCGAGCGTGAAGTCGATCGTCGCCGAGTGGGCCATCGCGTGGCGTTCGCCTGCCTCCCGCCCGAAGGCCGTCCTGTTGACGCTTGGATGCGGGAACGGGAACGCTGCGTCAATCCGCCGACGACGGAGCGGGCGTCGCAGACGGCACTTGTCCCGTGCATTGCCCCGGGATCGCAACTATTGCGCGCAATCGTCCGGAGGCGGCCTCCGTCAGCTCTGCGGAGCGGTGCGGCGGCGGCGGGCGGGAAGCGGCGAGGAGAACGGGACCATCCGGCCGATGACGGGGTTCGGCGTATGGTCCAGGGCGGTGCCGTTATAGACGTCGACGCCGGCGCCGATGACGCCGCCGAGGAGGGCGTTGCCCGCCATGCTGGCGCCGCCCGTCCCGCTCACCGTGGTGGTGACCGGCACCTGCACGTCGGCGTGGCCGGGCAGCGAGAAGGTCGAGACGAATTCCTGCTTGCGCGGCACTTCGAGGGTGCAGGGCGTGACCGGGCAGCCCGGCCCGAACGAGGTGCGCATCGCGGCGCCCGGCGGCTCCGACAGGAAGGTGACGGGTTCGGTCGTGCCGCGGGTCACGGTCCCGCAGGCGGTCAGGGCGAGGAAGCTCAGGCTGGCGGCGATGATGCGCATCACGTCGGGCTCGCGCGGACGGCCGGCCGGCGGCCGCGTCCACTGTCAGGAGGGCGGTTGATGAGGGGGGGATCCAGGCCGGTCGCCACAAGCTTGACCGTGAGGATCGCCCCGGTTGTCGCGAAAACGTCTACCGCTGTCCAGCCGATATTCTCCATTTGAGACGCAGAGACATCAAAATCTACGTCGGACGAGATGCGGGACGTCCCAGGGACACACCGTCCCGTGCTCTGCGTCATTCAGCGGAGGTTCGTCCATGATCCGACCGGACGTCTCGAACGGCTCCGGCCTGCCGCACGGTCGAGGGACGATTGAACGCCGGTCGGCATTGCCGATCGTGCCGGAGACGCGTCGGTTCGAGACGCTCGCACATGTTTTTGAGACGCAGACCATGGGTTGCCGGGCCCCGCACTTGGCCGAAGCTGCTACGATGATGCCGCTGCGCCGGCGTCGGACTGTGCCGGGGCCCGGGCGTCGTTGAGTCATTTCGTCATGATCGAGTCGAATGTCGGACAGTGGCCGCGGACGGTTTGGGAGCGCTTGGCTTGGGAGCGCCCGATGAGCGGGCGCGCGATTTCCCTGATGCTGGCCGTGGCGCTCGTTCTCGCCATCGCGGCGGCGGCGGGCGCGCCGCTCCTCGGGGCGCCCTGACGGTCGCGCCCTGAGCCGCCGCCCGTCAGGCCGCCGGCGGCCCGCCGAGCTTGATGCCGGCGCGGCGAAACAGCGTCAGCCAGATCGTGTTGAGTTCGCTGCGGGTCGCGTCGCTCGCCGCGAGATCGACCAGGAAGCAGCGCACCTCGACTTCGAGGCCGTGCTCGCCGATCCGCATCAGGAGGGCGCTCGGAGCCGGATGGGCCGCGACGTTGGGGTGGCGCTCCGCCACCTTCAGCAGGATCTCGTGCAGCACCTCGACGTCGGTCTCCTTGTCGAGGATCAGCGGCACGCGCAGGCGCTGGGTGTCGTCCGTGAGGGTCTTGTTGCGGACGATCGAGGTGATGAGATCGGTGTTCGGCACCACGAGGTCGGTGCGGTCGCCGGTGGCGATCAGGGTGGAGCGCACGCTGATCCGCTTCACCCGGCCCTCCTCGCCCTTGACGGTGACGAGGTCGCCGACCCGGATCGGCCGCTCGGCGAGCACGATCAGCCCCGAGACGAAGTTCGACACGATGCTCTGGAGGCCGAAGCCGATGCCGACCGAGAGGGCGCCGGCGATCACCGTGAGGCTCTGCGGGTTCACCCCGAGCTGGCCGAGCGCCATCACCAGCGTCAGGGCGAGGCCGCCTGAGCCAACCACCGTGATGACCGAGTAGCGCGCCCCGGCATCGAGCCGCGTATGGGGCAGGAAGCGCCGGTCGAGCCACCCGGTGGCGAGGCGGGTCGCCAGCAGGCCGGCGCCGAAGGCCAGGAGCGCGAGGCCGGCGGCGCCGAGCCAGCCGCGCAGATCCGCCACGGTGGTGCCGAGGAAGGCGTCCTGGAACGGGTTCAGCTCGCCGTGGGCGAGGCTCCACGGGCCGATCACCACGAACGCCATCGCGCCGACGACGAGGGCGTGCAGCAGGCCCGAGAGCGCGATCGAGGCGAGCGCCAGCGTTCCGGGCCGGAGCGAGACGGTGCGGCACAGCCGCGACAGCCGCGCCGAGCGGGCGACGTCCTCAGGCGCCACCGAGAGCGCGTCGACGCAGATCAGCACGATCCAGCCCAAGGCCACCAGCACCCCGGTGACGAGGAGGCGCCCGACCAGGAAGTCGCCGAGCGCCGTGAGGCCGAGGAGCACGCAGGCGACGGCGGCCGCCGTCACCGCCCAGACGAGGGGCCCTAGCGCCCCGAGGAAGCCGACTGGTGCGGCCGCCGGCATCGCCGCCAGCGCGGCCCCGTCCGGGGGCTCCGCGTTTGGAGGCTCGGCATGGGCGAGCCGCGCCAGGGCGCCGGCGAGGAGGGCGCAGCAGGCGAGCACCGCGAGGATCGTGGCGGCCTCGCCGATCGCCGGCCGGAACCGCGCCATGACGGCGAACTCGGCGAGGACGAGGTATCCTGCGTAGATCAGCAGCATCGCGGTGCCGGTGCGATGGATGGTCCGGGCCGCCGGGTCGCCGACCGCCAGGAGCCGCAGGGCGGGATCGTGCGGCGCCGCCAGCGCCCGCAGGATGCCGGTGCCGAGGATCGCGCCGGCGATGGCCGCGAGCAGCCGCACCGCGAGGGAATCGACGCTGCCGGGCGACAGGTCCATGTCCTCGTTGAGCAGGATCAGGAGGCCGAGGGCCACCGGCACCGGGGCCACCGTGACGACGAGGTCGATCATGGCGTGGACCGCCGCCGCCCGGCGCGGACCGATGCCCGCCCGCTCGCAGACGCGCCGCCAGCGCCGCGCCAGGCGCCGACCCGCCGAGCGGGCGATCCCGTAGAGGATCAGCCCGAGGACCAGCACCAAGGCCGCGCCGAGCATCTCCTCGTCGTCCAGGCCGGTCTCCGCCGCCCGCGCCCGCAGGTCCGCCAGCCGCTCGCCGACCTGTGGCAGGGCCCGGTCGAGGAGCTCACCCCAGAAGGCCGGGGTGAGCGGGCTCGGGCTCGGGGCGAGCAGGCGCCGGGCGAACAGCGCGCGCCGCGCCTCGGTCGCGCGGGCCAGGAGGTCTTCGGCGGTCCGCAGGCTCTGACCGTCCTGCCGCAGCCGCGCCTCGACCTGCGCCAGCTCGGCCTCGACCTGCCGCTTCTCGGCGGCGGCGGCCTCCGGCACCGCGGCGCGCCCGATCTCGGCGAGCTGCGCCTGGAGCCGGCTGCGACCCGCCTCCGCCTCCCGCCGCAAGGCCTTGGCCACGGCGATCAGGGCCTCGGCCCGGTCGCGCAGGCCGAGCAGGCCCTTGAAGTCGCCCTGCAGCCGCTCGGCCTCCGCCCGGGCCGCCGCGATCCCGGTGGTGAGTTCGGTGCGGCGGGTGTCGTCGGTCTGGGCCGACGCCGGGAGGACCAGCCCGAGCAGGAGTGCCAGCGCGATCAGGAGGCCGCGGAGAAGACCGGGAAGAGGCATGCGAGGGGAGACTTGGAAGACAGCCCGGGACGCCGCGCCGTGCGAAGCTTGGCCGCAGAGTGCGTAGCATGGCCGTGCCGATCGGCAAGAGAAAGCAGGCACGAGAAAGCAGGCACAAGAGGGGTGGGCGTCAGTGTTTTCGAAGGCCCTCGCTGGGTGCGGCAGGATTGCCGTGCTTCCGCGTCTCGGCGATATCCGCCGAATCTATTATGATACCGGAAAAGCGCGGGATCCTCTCTCCCGAGAGGGGTAGGGGTGAGGGTGGCTCGGTGTCCGAATAAGACAACAAACGTCGAGCTGCGCAGCTCGACGGGTCAGGATCACTGCGGCGGCCGAGCCACCCTCACGCGGGATCTTCGATCCCCACGACCCCTCTCCCACTCGGGAGAGGGGAGACGCACTTCATCTTTACTTCGTGGTTTGATCGGAAATCATATCACACGCCCTCGGCCGGGCGCGTCGCGATCCAGACCACGTGCGGGGTCCGCCCGGGGCGCTCGGAGCGGAGGCGGTGCTCCACGACCGAGAAGCCGGTGCGCTGGAGCCGGGCCTTGAACTTCCGGTCCGGGCAGCCGGACCAGATTCCGAGCAGGCCCCCCGGGCGCAGGGCCCAGCGCGCCCGCTTCAAGCCCCAGACATCGTAGAGCCGGTCGTTGGCCCGGCTGACCAGGCCGCGCGGGCCGTTGTCGACGTCGAGCAGGATCGCGTCCCAGGCCTGCGGCCCGGACTGGATCACCCGGGTGACGTCGCCCTCGCGGATCTCGACCCGCGGGTCGTCGAGGCAGGCGCCGAAGACGTGCGCCAGCGGCCCGCGGGCCCAGGCCAGGACCGAGGGCACCAGCTCGGCGACGACCACCTTGGCGTCGGGCCCGAGCTCGGCGAGCGCCGCCCGCAGGGTGAAGCCCATGCCGAGCCCGCCGATCAGCACCCGCGGCGCCGGATGGTCGCGCAACTGCGCACAGGCGAGGATCGCGAGGTCGCGCTCCGAGCCGCTGCGATGGCTGCCCATCAGCTCCATGCCCTCGACGACGATCAGGTACTCGTCGTCGCGCCGCACCAGCCTCAAGGAGCCGCCGCCGGGGATCGGGCCGGTGTCCAGTTCGGTCCAGGCCGCCAGCGCCGCGCCGGGCACGGGGGAACGCCGCATCGCTCGTCTCTCCACCGCCGGGGGAGGGGCGGGCGCCTCGTCGTTGAAAAGGGATGGACCGTCCGGCCGCGGGTCAGTCGCCCACCAGGGCGAGGTCGTCCCGGTGCACCATGGCGGCCCGGCCCGGATAGCCTAAGACCGCCTCGATCTCCCGGCTCGACCGTCCGAGGATGCGCCCGGCATCGTCGCTGTCGTAGGCGACGAGGCCGCGGCCGAGAACCCCGCCGTCGCGGGCCCGGATCGTCACCGCGTCGCCGCGGCTGAAGCTGCCCTCGACCCGTACCACGCCGACCGGCAGTAGGCTCGCCCCGCCCTGGAGCGCGCGGGCCGCGCCGGCATCGATCGTCAGGGTGCCGCGCGGCTCCAGCGAACCGGCGATCCAGGTCTTGCGGGCCGCGCCCGGCGTCGAGCCGGCGAGGAACCACGAGCAGCGCGCGCCCGCCGCCACCGCCTTGAGCGGGTTCTTCGGGCGCCCGTCGGCGATCATCATGTGGGTGCCGCCCGCGACCGCGATCTTGGCCGCCTCGACCTTGGTGCGCATGCCGCCGCGGGACAGTTCCGAGGCGGGCCCTCCCGCCATGGCGTCGATCTCCGGGGTGATCCGGGCGATCACCGGCAGGTGCTCGGCGCCCGGGTCGCTCGCCGGCGGGGCGGTGTAGAGCCCGTCGATGTCGGAGAACAGCACCAGCAGGTCGGCGCCGATCATCGTGGCGACGCGGGCGGCGAGGCGGTCGTTGTCGCCGTAGCGGATCTCCGAGGTCGCCACCGTGTCGTTCTCGTTGACGACCGGGACGGCGCGCTCCTCCAGGAGCTTGAGCGTGGTGGCCCGCGCGTTGAGGTAGCGCCGGCGCTCCTCGGTGTCCTGCGGCGTCACCAGGATCTGGCCGGCGACGATGCCGTGATGGGCGAGCGCCTCCGACCAGTGCCGGGCGAGCGCGATCTGCCCCACCGCCGCGGCGGCCTGGCTCTCCTCCAGCCGCAGGGGGCCCGGGGCGAAGTTGAGCACCGTGCGCCCGAGCGCGATCGACCCGGAGGAGACCACCAGCACGTCGACGCCGCGGCCGTGCAGGTCGGCGATGTCCTCGGCCAGAGCCGCTAGCCAGGCATGCCGCAGCCGCCCCCGCGCCCGGTCGACGAGGAGCGCCGAGCCGACCTTCAGGACGACGCGGCGGAACTGGTCGAGGGTGGGGGTCTCGGGCGGGCGGGGCGCTGGAATCGTGAGCATGGGGCCGAGTGTCACGGGAGAGCGGGCGTGTCGAGGGCGATCATACCGGTAGACCGTTCTCGTCGTAGAAGTCGGAATGCTCCGAGGTGGCACCCGGCAGCCGATACCGGGCCACGTCCTTCACGAGGACGCGCAGGGCGTCGTACTCCTCCCGTTGGGCAGGAGTGAGGAACGCCGTTGCGACGGCATGTGCGCCGGATTCGTGCAAGGGGCGCGCGACGCCGTCGGACGTCGTCTCAGGACACTCCGCCATCCGCTCGGCGATATCGGCGGAATCGATGACAGGACGCTTCGCCATCAGCCACTCCGTTGCGATCCGAGTTCTTACGCTTCTGCCATCCTCTCGACCGAGAGAACCGAAGCCAGCCTCACGAGGTCGCGAACTTGGTCGAGGGCGGTTTTCATGGCCGTACGCTCACGGCAGGCACGAGGTCCGTCCTGCTTAAATCGTTCCCCTTGAACAACAGAGGAAGATTGTCACGCTTGGCGATCGCGTAGCACAAGCAGTCGCCGAAATTTAAGGACGCGGGATGCCCGCGACCTTTCCCGTACCGATCGAATGCCTGTTGAGCGATGAAGGTATGGGCTGCCGTAAAAGGGAGGAGTGTAAGATTCGAGAGCACCATGAGATCACGCAGGATGGCTGTCGCATCGGGCTCGCCGCGGCGCTCGACGGCGATATGCGCTTCCAGGGCTGTCGGTGTGCCCAAGACACAGTCTTCCCGCGCCAAAGCGGCGAGAAAGGTTTGCGCCTCCGGCTCGCCGAAGGCTATGGCGAGCAGCGCCGACGTATCGACCGCGATCATCGCGGCAGGCCATCCTCGTCGTAGAGGTCGCTGTGATCGGAGTTCGTCCCCGGCGGCAGCTTGGCCCTGACAGCCGCGCCGTGCGCCAGGATGTCGGCGATGAAGGCTTCCCGATCCCGAAGGGGTTGCCGCGGAGCCATCAGGGCACGCGCCGCCGACGTCTCGTCATAGGCCCGTAGCGCCTGCGCGACGGCGTCGTCCGGGGTTGTCCCGAGACGCTTCGCGAGACGGCGGACCAGCCGCAGCGTCTCGTTGCTGTCGATGATCAGAGGCTCGGCCATGGGGCATCTCCCGTCTGCGCGGAGGCTACCGCGTGACGCGCGTCAACCTCAAGGCTGCCAGGCCGCCCGCTCCACCGGTGCCTCCGCCGCCGCCTCGTCCATCCGCGCCATCAGGGTGCGCAGGGCCTCGGTCACGCCCTGCCGCGTCGCCGAGGACAGGACGAGCGGCTTCTGGCCGGTCTCCGCCTCAAGCCGCTCGACCTGGAGCGCCAGGGTCTCGGGATCGAGGACGTCCGCCTTCGAGAGGGCGACCACCTCGGGCTTCTCCTCCAGGCCGTGGCCGTAAGCCTCGAGCTCGGTGCGCACCAGCCGGTAGGCGGCGCCGGCATCCTCGCTCGTGCCCTCGACGAGGTGGAGCAGCACCCGGCAGCGCTCGACATGGGCCAGGAACTTGTCGCCGAGGCCGATGCCCTCGTGCGCGCCCTCGATCAGCCCCGGGATGTCGGCGAGCACGAATTCGCGGGTGTCGACCCGTACCACGCCGAGGCCCGGATGCAGGGTGGTGAAGGGGTAGTCGGCGATCTTGGGCTTCGCGGCCGTGACGGCCGCCAGGAAGGTCGACTTCCCGGCGTTCGGCAGCCCGACGAGGCCCGCATCGGCGATGAGCTTGAGGCGCAGCCAGAGCCAGTGCTCCTGGCCTTCCAGTCCCGGATTGGCGTGTTTCGGGGCGCGGTTCGTCGAGGTGGTGAAGTAGGCGTTGCCGAAGCCGCCATTGCCGCCCTTGGCGAGACGCACCCGCTGGCCGACCGTGGTCATGTCGGCGATCAGGGTCTCGCGGTCCTCGGACAGGATCTCGGTGCCGGCCGGCACCTTCAGCACCACGTCCTCGCCCTTGGCCCCCGCGCGGTTGCGGCCCGAGCCGTGCTCGCCCTTGCGCGCCTTGAAGTGCTGCTGGTAGCGGTAGTCGATCAGGGTGTTCAGCCCCTCGACGCACTCGATCCAGACGTCGCCGCCCCGGCCGCCATCGCCGCCGTCGGGCCCGCCGAACTCGATGAACTTCTCCCGCCGGAACGAGACGCAGCCGGCGCCGCCGTCTCCCGAGCGGACGTAGACCTTGGCCTCGTCGAGGAACTTCACGGGATCACTCCAGAATGACTCAGGGGCGGCCGGGGAGGGACCCCGACCGCAATGATTGTATCAGATCAGGCGCCGGCCCGGCATTCCGGCCGGTCGTGACGCTCGAAGACGAGGCCGGCGGCGTGCCAGGTCTTCAGGCTGTCCCAGGCCCGCCGGTCGAGCCGGAAACGGTCGACCGGGAAGACGCCGCCGCGGGCCGGGAAGGCCTGCAGGCCGGAGCCGACCGAGGCGAAGCCGCACTTCTCCAGCACCCGCCGCGAGGCCGGGTTGACGACCCGGGCCGACGAGGTGAGCTCGCTCCCCTCCGTATAGGCGAAGAAGGCGTCGATCATCGCCCGCGCGGCTTCCGTCGCGAGGCCCTGGCCCCAATGCGGCGTGCCGAGCCAGTAGCCGAGATGCGGCGCGCCGTCCGGATCGGGCTCGATGCTGACGATGCCGATCGCCTGGGTCGGGTGCCGCCGCGGCGTGATCGCCATGACGAGTGCCCGCCCGTCCGCATTGGCCTGCCGCGATTCGAGGATGAACCTGTCCACGGTCGGCGGATCGAGCGGATGCGGAATGCGCGCGGTCATCCCGGCTACGGCTTTCTCACCGGCGAAACGGACGAGGGCTTGCGCGTCGGCCTGACGGGCCCAGCGCAGCCACAGCCTCCGGGTCTCGAGCCGGAAGACATCGTCGCGGGTGAGGTCGGGAAACATCGCCTGACTCCGATCCGAACCCAGAGCCTCCCGCTCGGGCACGGTTGCGAGAACGACGAAAGGGAAGGTGGTTGCCCCACCTTCCCCTCGTGATCTCGCTCGGAGCTTGGCCGTATCGGGCCTAAGATGAGCAGGAGTCGCCGGGTCGGTGTGGGGACACCGGCGGAGCTCCCTCGTCACTGGCTCCGTCGGGTTACTCTGCGGCCTCCAGGGCCGGGGCGGCGTCGTTGGCGACGACCGTTACGAAGGCGCGGCCTCGTTTGGTGATAAATTGCACGCGGCCGTCGGTGAGCGCGAAGAGGGTGTGGTCGGTGCCCATGCCGACGTTCACGCCGGGATGCCACTTGGTGCCGCGCTGACGCACGATGATGTTGCCGGCGATGACGGACTCGCTGCCGAACTTCTTCACGCCGAGACGACGACCAGCCGAATCGCGACCGTTGCGGGACGAACCGCCTGCCTTCTTGTGAGCCATGGGGCTAACTCCTGAATTCTGGAAAAAGGGCTCGCGGCCAGCTTACGCGGCGCTGATGCCCGTGACGCGGACCACGGTGAGGTCCTGGCGGTGACCGCGCTTGCGGCGCGAGTTCTGGCGGCGGCGCTTCTTGAAGGCGATGACCTTCGGGCCGCGGGCCTGCTTCACGATCTCGCCGGCGACGCTGACGCCCGACACCAGCGGGGCGCCGACCTGGGTCGCGCCGGCGCCGTCGGTGAACAGCAGCACTTCGCCGAAGGTGACCGCGGTGCCGGCCTCGCCCTCGAGCTTCTCGATCGTGATGACGTCGTTGGCGGCGACGCGGTACTGCTTGCCGCCGGTCTTGATCACTGCGAACATCGTTCTCGTCCGTGTTCCATCCGGCCTCCGGCACCCTGCCGGGGTCGTCTTTTTGACAATTGACGCTCGGGGGTCTGGATCAGACCATCGCGAACGCGACGGCGCGCGGACCGTGCAGCCCGCGCGCCAGATGGCACCGTTACGGGTGCGCGCGCCGCCTGTCAACGGCATCGCCCCCGGTTTCGCCGCCCCGCCTTGATTTCCCGTCCTCCTTCGCCGAAGACCGCCCGGCGGCGGGCCGGACGGCTTGAGCCGGAGGAGCGGGAGACCACGATGGAAGAGCTTGTTGCCCGGGTGACGCAGGCCACGGGACTCGACGCGACCACGGCCCAGAAGGCGATCGGGCTCATCCTGGCCTTCCTGCAGAAGGAGGGCCCGGCCGAGGAGGTCAACAAGTTGATCGCCGCCATGCCGGGCGCCGACGCGGCGATCGCCCAATCGGGCGACGGCGGCCCCGGCGAGGGCGGCGGCGGCCTGATGGGCATGCTCGGCGGCATGATGGGCGGCGGCGTGATGGCGCTCGGCCAGAAGCTGATGTCGGCCGGCGTGCCGATGGGCCAGATGCAGCCGCTCGGCCGCGAGCTGTTCGCCTATGGCCGCGAGAAGGCCGGCGAGGACGTGATGGGGCCGATCGTCGGCTCGATCCCGGGCCTGAACCAGTTCGTCTGACGGGTTTTTGGCGGCGGGGCGGCACCGCCCCGCCAACTGGTTCACGGACTTCGTAAACCCCTGTCATATTCCCGTGCGGGGTTTCGTGGTGTCTTGTCGCCGCGCAGGGCGCTCAAGCCCGCCCGGCGCCGGACTCTTGGCGCCGGATCGGTCGGCGCCGCACGGGATGCCTCGATCATGGTTCCGTTCCTCACCCGCGGCCCGGCCGGCGACGGCCGCCATGCTCCGCCCGGCATTCCCCTCGCGCGCCTCATCGGCCGGGCCGCGGAGGGCGGCATCCACCTCAAGGGACTGGCCCAGCCCGCGCGGATCTTCCCCCGCCTGAAGCACTTCGAGACGCCCGGCCTCGACCCGGTGCTCGGCCGCATCGGCTCCCTCGAAGTGCGCCTCGCGACCACTCCGAAGGAGGTCAAGCGGGCCCAGCGCCTGCGCTACCGGGTGTTCTACGAGGAGATGGCGGCGATCCCGACCGGCATGGCGATGCTCAAGCGCCGCGACGCCGACGAATACGACGCGGTCTGCGACCACCTCCTGGTGATCGACCACGCCGCGCAGGAACAAAAGCCCTTCCGCAAGTCGAAACCCCGGGTCGTCGGCACCTACCGGCTGCTGCGCCAGGAGCAGGCCGACCGGCATTTCGGCTTCTACACTGCCGGCGAATACGATCTCGGCCCGGTGCTGGAGGCCAATGCCGGCAAGCGGGTGCTGGAGCTCGGCCGCTCCTGCGTGCTCAAGCCCTACCGCACCAAGCGCACCGTCGAGCTGCTCTGGCACGGCATCTGGACCTACGTGCTGCATCACCGCATCGACGCGATGCTCGGCTGCGCCAGCCTGGAGGGCACCGACCCCGAGCGCCTGGCCCTGCCCTTGAGCTTCCTGCACCACTTCGCCCGCGCCCCCGAGGGCTGGCGCGCCCGGGCGCTGCCGGGCCGCCACGTCGCCATGGACCGCCTCAGCCGCGAGGCGATCGACCCCAAGGCCGCCCTCCAGGCCCTGCCGCCGCTGATCAAGGGGTATCTCCGGGTCGGCGCCACCTTCGGCGACGGCGCGGTGGTCGATCGCCAGTTCGGCACCACCGACGTGTTCGTGGTGCTGCCGGTGGACGCCATCGCCAAGCGCTATATCGGGCATTTCGGAGCGGAGGCGGGGCGGCACGCGGCGTAAAGGGCTTGCTCCGTCGCGGCCTGCCGGCCGCTCTTACCTTATCTCACTCACAACCTCATCCTGAGGTGCCGGCCGATCGAAGATCGGTCGGCCTCGAAGGAGGCCTCCAGAAATTTCTGTGATCCCTGGAGGCCTCCTTCGAGGCCTCCGCTGCGCTCCGGCACCTCAGGATGAGGTCGTAGATGGGATCGTCAGGAGGAGAAACGCGAGACGCCGGACTGTCTCGGGAATGGTCGTGGGAGTACGGCGTCTCCCTCACCACCCGCCACCCCGCCGCGCCCGCAGGTGATCCCGCGTGATCGCGTCGAGGGTCGGCGTGCCGAGCAGCGTCATGGCGTTGTCGAGTTCGCTCCGAAAAATCTCGATCGCCCGGGAGACGCCTTCGGACCCGCCGGCCGACAGGCCCCACAGGAACGGCCGCCCCAGGCTGCAGGCCGTGGCGCCGAGCGCCAGCGCCTTGATTACGTCGGTGCCGCGGCGCACGCCGCCGTCGAGGATGATCTCGGCGCGGGCTCCCACCGCGTCGGCCACGTCGGGGAGCGCGGCGATCGCCGCCGGCACGTCGTCGAGCTGGCGGCCGCCGTGGTTCGAGACGATCACCGCCTCGATCCCGAGCGCCACCGCTCGCTCGGCGTCGGCCGGGTGCAGGAGGCCCTTCAGCGCCATCGGGCCGCGCCACTGGTCGCGGATGCGGGCGATGTCGTCCCAGTTCGCCGAGGGGTCGAACAGCGAGGCGACGTGCTGCGCCACGCTGGTGAAGCCGCTGCCCGCCACCTGGAAGTTGCCGAAGCCCAGCCGCGACCGGGCGGCGCCGGCGAGCCAGGCCGGGCGGCGGGCGAGGTCGAGGGCGGTGGAGAGGCGCGGCCGCAGCGGCATGGTGAAGGCGTTGCGCAGGTCGCGTTCGCGCCGTCCCTGCACCGCGAGGTCGACGGTGAGGCACAGGACCCGGTAGCGCGACGCGGCGGCCCGGCGCAGCAGCGCCTGCATCCAGTCCCGGTCGCGCAGGAAGTAGAGCTGGAACCAGCGCTCGCCCTCGGGCGCTCCTTGCGCCACGTGCTCGATCGAGCCGACGGAGTTGGTCGACAGGCAGTAGGGAATGCCGGCCCGGGCGGCGGCCTGCGCCCCCGCCACCTCGCCGTCGGGCCAGAAGAAGCCGGCGAGGCCGGTCGGGGCCATCATGATCGGCAGGGACGACGGGGCGCCCAGGATAGACCGGGAGAGGTCGCGGGTACCGACATCGACGCCGACCCGCGGCATCAGCATCCAGGAATCGAAGGCCTCGACATTGTCGCGCAGGGTCCGCTCGTCCTCGGCGCCGCCGTCGATGAAGTCGAACACCGCCTTCGGCAGCCGCCGGGCGGCCTGGTCGCGCAGGTCCGCGATGGCGAAGGCCCGCTGCAGCCGGGCGGTCAGGCGGGTCGGGGCGGCGGGGGTCGCCTGGGCCGCCTGGGCCGGCGCGCGCGGCGGCGTCGGGGCGGAGGACGGCCGAGGGGCGAGGGCCCGCCCCGGGCCGCGCTCGTCTGCATCCACGCTTGCCTCCCCCTCCGGTTCTTCGATCCGGTCACCCGACGGGTAGCACCGGCGCCCGGCCGCCCGCAACCGGCGGGGAGGGGCGCGGAACCGGGGCAGAGGCCGCGCGTCGAACCCGCTCCATCAACCCTCGGCGTGCGGCGCGGCATCACATGGCGGACCAGGACGAGGCGGACCAGGACGAGGCGGAGCGCGGCGAGATCGAGGACCGCTCGGCGCCCCGCGCCACGGTCGTCCACGAGGCGGTGCGCAAGCAGGGCGAGGAGGAACTGGAGCGCCCGGCCGGCTCCCTGTTCTGGTCCGGCGTCGCGGCCGGCATCGCCATCACGGCCTCGGTGATCGCGCAGGGCGCGCTGCACCACAAGCTGCCGCCCGACATGGCGGCCCGCACCCTGGTCTCGCAGCTCGGCTATCCGCTCGGCTTCCTGATCGTGATCCTGGGGCGGCTGCAGCTCTTCACCGAGCAGACGATCGTCACCGTGCTGCCCCTCGTCACCCGGCCGAGCCGGCGGGCGCTCGCGGCGACCGCGCGGCTGTGGGGGATCGTGCTGCTGGGCAACCTCGTCGGCACCGGCGCCGCGGCGGCGCTCAACGCCCATGGCCACCTGGTGAGCCCGGGCCTCCTCGACGCGATGCTGGCGGTGTCGCGCGAGAGCCTGATGCACAAGACGCCGTCGGAGATGCTGCTCCAGGGCATCCCGGCCGGCTTCCTGATCGCCACCGTGGCGTGGTTGCGGGCGGCGTCGGGCGGGAGCGAATTCTGGATCGTCTTCACCCTCACCTTCGCGATCGTGCTCGGCGACTTCACCCACGTGGTGGCGGGCGCGGCGGAGGCGTTCCTGCTGCTCGTCTCTGGCGAGGCCGGCCCCGGGCACGTGCTCGGCGGGATGATCCTGCCGGCGCTGGTCGGCAACGTCGTCGGCGGTACCGGCCTGTTCGCGCTGTTGGCCCACGCCCAAGTCCGACAGGAACTGTGAGTGCGGCAGGAACTGTGAGAGGTTCGTGCTGCGCTGCGGCAGGCTGCCGATTTTCTCGTCTCCCCGCGCTTGCTAAGCAGGGCGCGACGGATCGACGAGAAAAGGGAGACCGATGAGCCTCGTTCAGGCGGCCTTCGGCCGGTTCAAGCAGACGGTGACGGCCTATGCGGGCGACGCCCCGCTGATGCGGGCCGCGGTGTCGGCCTGCGCCAACGTGATCGTGGCGGACGGCGAGGTCGCGGGGGCGGAGTTCGAGGCGGCGCTCAAGGGCATGCTGGCCGATCCGATCCTCGAGAAGGGCTACGACAGCCTGATGCTGGAGGAGGAGCTCTACGACGCGATCGGCCGCGCCCGCACCCGGGCCGGGCGGATGCAGAACATGCATTTCATCGAGGCTCTGGCCGAGCGCCCGGCGGAGCAGCGCCAGAGCGTCTTCCTCATCGCCGCCGACGTCGCCGATTTCGAGGGCATCAGCCCGTCCGAGCACCGGGCCCTGACCGAGGTGGCCGGCGCGCTCGGGCTCGACCGGGACGCGCTGCTCGCCTGAACGTCAACCCTCCCTCAGCGCGCTCGGCGGGCGGTCGTGCAGGCGGCCCCAGGCCCGGCGGAGCTGGCGCGGCGAGGCGAAGCCCGCCCGCTCGGCCACCCGCTCCATGTCGAGGCGGGTCTGGGCCAGGAGGTCGCGGGCCAGTGCCACCCGCAAGCCGTTGATGTAGCTCGGCAGGCTCATTCCCGCATGACGGTTGAACAGTCGCGAGAGGTGGCGCGGGCTGGTGGCGGCGATGTCGGCGAGCGCCTCCAGGCTCCAGGCCCGGGCCGGATCGGCGCTCACCGCATCCTGCACCCGGTGGATCGCCGGGTGGAGGTGGTTGCGCCCGTCGAGCCAGGGCGAGAGCTGCGGGTCGTTGCCGGCCCGGCGCAAGTAGACCACGAGGTAGCGCGCCACCGCCGCCGCGCAGGCCGGATCGACGAGGCGCGCGACGAGGTGCAGCATCAGGTCGATGCCGGCGGTGATGCCGGCGCTGGTCAGCCGCTCGCGGTCCTCGACGAACAGCCGGTCCTCCAGCACCCGGGCTTCGGGAGCGAGCGCCGCGAGTTCGGCGCAGGCCGCGTGATGGGTGGTGCAGGCATGCCCGTCGAGGAGCCCGGCCCGGGCGGCCAGCAGGGCCCCGGAGCAGATCGAGACCAGGCGGTGGCCCGGCCTGATCGTCTCCCGCAGCCAGGCGACGATCGCCGCCTCGGCGGCGCGCTCATGGTCGCCGGGAAGCGAGGGATCGTCGAGGACCCGCTCCGCCGTGCCGGCGAGCACCACGGTCGCCCCCTCCGGCAGCGGCGCGGGCAGGGGCCGAAGGCCCGCGATCCCGAGTCCGGTCGAGCTCGTGACTTCCGCGCACGGCCCGACATGGCTGACGCGGAACTGCACCCGGTCCTGGAGCAGGTTGGCCTTGCGCAACACCTCGACGGGCCCGGCCGCGTCGAGGAGCAGGGTGCGCGGCGGACACACCACGAAGACCGGCAGGATGGCCTGCGAGGCGGCCGAGTTGTCCGCCGTCGTGCTCATGCGGCGAGGCGCGAGGCCGGCCCGTCCAAGGCCTCGTCGACGGTGGCGATGCGGGCGAAGCGCCCGGCCAGCACCAGCTCGGTGCGGGCCCGGATCTCGTTGGCGCTCCAGCGCCGCCCGGCGGCATCGGTCATCGCGAAGGTCAGGGTCGCCTCCGCGACGTAATCGACCGCGTAGCCGAGGTCGGAGGCGTGGCGGGTGGTGGTCTCGCAGCACTGCTCGGTGCGGATGCCGCTGACGATCAGCCGGCGGATGCCATGCTGGTTCAGCCAGACCTCGAGGCCGCTGCCGACCAGCGCGCTGTGGCGCCGCTTGTGGAACACCGCGTTGGGGGTCAGCCGCAGGGGCTCGAGCGTGCGGACATGGCCGGAGGCGAGGGAGAACGGCCCCTGCTCCTCGACGTGGAAGACCTGCAGCACGGGGACGTTTCGCGCCACGGCGCCGTCGATCAGGGCCTGTGTCCGGTCGAGGAAGCGGGGCAAATCCGCCTCGTCCCAGTAGGGACGGTGGCGGAAGGATTCCTGGACGTCGATGACGAGGAGGGCGGTGTCCGGCATGGCTCGATCCTTAGCGGGTGGGACGGCGCCAGGATAGGCCCCGCCCCCGAGTCCGAAAGGCCGCGTCCGGACCGGAAGCGGACGAAAAAGGACAGAGGTCTAGCCGGGCCGGAAGACGCGCAGGCGGTGTCCGTCGGGATCGAGGGCGACGAAGGTGCGGCCGAAATCCATCTCGGTCGGCGCCTGGAGGATCGTCAGGCCGCGGGCCGCCCAGTCGGCATGCACCGCCGCGAGGGCGGCGTCGTCCGCGACGGTGACGGCGACCTCGGTCCCGCCGCCGGCCGCCGCCGCGGCCGGCACGACGGTGTGGCGGGACCACAGGCCGAGCCTCAATCCGTTCTCGAAGGCGAACAGCACGAAGGTCGGGCCCGCCTCGACCGGGGCGCGGCCGAGCAGGGCGGCATAGAAGCGGCCGCTCGCCTCGGGGTTGTCGACGTAGAGGAGGGTGTAGGTCGGCTGAAGCATCGTGGGGGCTCCGGTCTGGTGCGGTGCCCCCGGGATCTACGCGGCCCCGCTGACAGATTCCGGCAGCAGCGATCAGGGGACGATGCCCTGGAGGGTGCGCCACTCCCGCAGCAGGGCGTGGCGGGAGCGGGCATAGCGCTCCCCGGTGAGGGCCAGGGTCTCGATCCGGTCGGTGCGGAAATGGCGGAAATCGTCCCGCGCCTCGCACCAGGCGACGACGACCCGCACCCGCTCGAAGAAGCCGAGGGCAAAGGGCCAGACCACCCGCTCGGATTCCGCCCCGCCGGCGTCGCGGTAGCGGATCGCCACCTTGTGCTGCGACCGGATGGCGCCGCGCAGGGACGCGAGGTCGACGCGCTCCGGCGCCGCCTCGGCGGGGCCGACCATCAGGGTCGAGGCGTCGAGCCGGTCGCGCAGGTCCGGCGGCAGGACCGCGGCGATCTTCGCCAGCGCGTCGTCCGCGGCCGCCGCGAGGGGCGTGTCGGCCCGCCCCGCCACCCAGCGCATGCCGAGGACCAGGGCCTCGATCTCCTCCTCGCGGAACATCAGCGGCGGCAGGATGTAGCCGGGGCGCAGGACGTAGCCGAGGCCCGGCTCGCCCTCGACTGGCGCTCCCTGCGCCTGAAGGCTGGCGATGTCGCGGTAGAGGGTGCGCAGGCTGACGCCCAACATCTCCGCGAGCTGCCGGCCGCTCACCGGGTTGCGGTGACGGCGCAGCACCTGGATGAGGTCGAGCAGGCGTTCGGCACGGGACATCGTCAGGGCGGCTCGCGACGGATCGAAGGCCGTCTCGTCGCAGACCGGGTCCCGGAGCGGAAGGCCCCGCCGCGTCAGCGCGCCGCGACCACCGCCACCCCGGCCCCGACCATGACCCCGCCGGCAACCCGGTTCGCCCGCCGGACGGCCGCGCGGGTGCGCAAGGCGCGGCGCAGCCGGCCGGCCAGCACGACGTGGCCGCCGATCACCAGGACCTCGACCGCTAGGATCACGCCGGCGAGAATCCCGACCTGCGACGGAGCGAGGGCGGCGCCGACCACGTTCGGCAGCAGGGCGAGGTAGAACAGCGGCATCTTCGGGTTGCCGAGGTTCAGGGCGAGTCCGGTGAGGACGCTCTCCGCCAGGCCAGGCCGTGGGCCGCCCACCCGCTCCGCCGGCAGCACCGGCTCCGCGATCCAGAGGCGGATCCCGGCAAAGATCAGGTAGGCGGCACCGAGGTGGCGCAGGACCGTCATGACCAGCCCCATCTCCTGCGCCACGACCGCGAGCCCGCTGGCGGCGAGGGCGAGGACCGCCAGGATGCCGACCACCATGCCGAACCCGTAGGCGAGGCCGGCGGCCGGTCCGTGCGACAGCGTGCGGGCGACGATGGTCATGTTGTCGGGCCCGGGGCTTGCGGCGAAGACCAGGAAGGCGGCCGCGAAGGCGAGGAGGGTCGTGAGGTCCATCATACGCGCCTATGCGAGAGTGAGCACGGGGTCCATCCAAGGATCGGGCCAGCTCTGCCTTTGGGTCAACCGCGCGCGGTGGCGAGAGGTGATCGCGGCGTCCTGCGCCGCAGGCCGAGCATCAGGGCGAGCGCCGTTCCGGCCGCGGCGGCGCCCGCCAGCGACACCGCCGGAAAGCCGAGGCCCGCATCGATCACCAAGCCGCCGAGGGCGGCTCCGATCGCGTTGCCGAGATTGAAGGCCCCGATATTCATCGCCGAGGCGAGGTTCGGGGCGGCGGCTGCCGCGCTCACCACCCGCATCTGGAGCGGCGGGACGATGGTGAAGCTCGCGACCCCCCACAGGAAGATCAGCGGCCCGCAGGCCCAGGCGGAGCGCATGCACGCCGCGAACAGCACCAGCAGCACGATGAGGCTCGCCAGCGCGCCGATCAGGGTCCCGTCGAGGGAGCGGTCCGCCAGACGCCCGCCGAGCCCGTTGCCGATGGTGAGGCCGAGCCCGTAGACGACCAGCATCGCCGTGACGAAGCCGGAGCCGGCCCCGGTCTCCACCCGCAGGATCGGCGCGATGTAGGTGAAGACGGTGAACATCGCGCTGGCGCCGAGCACCGTCAGCAGCAGGGCCGAGAGCACGGAGCCGTGCCGCAGCGTGCGCAGTTCCGCCCGCATGTCGGTGCCGGCCTCAACGGGAAGCGGCGGCAGCGAGAGCCGCAGCGCCAGCATCGCCACGCCGCCGATGGCCGCAATTCCGAGAAAGGCGGTGCGCCAGCCCAGGATCTCGCCGATCCAGGCGGCGAGCGGCACGCCGCCGACCGTCGCGACGGTCAACCCCGAGAACATCGCGGCGACCGCGGAGGCGCGCCGCTGCGCCGGCACCACGCCGGCCGCGACGACCGCGCCGACGCCGAAGAAGGCGCCGTGGTTGAGGGAGGTGACGATCCGCGCCGCCAGGAGCGTGATGTAGCCCTCGGCCAGCCCCGAGAGCAGGTTGCCGAGGGTGAACACGCCCATCAGCCCGATCAGCAGGGTCCGGCGCGGCGTGCGGGCGAAGAGCAGCGTCATCAGCGGCGCCCCGACGAGGACGCCGACGGCGTAGGCGCTGACCAGCAGGCCCGCCGCCGGAATCGAGACCCCGAGATCGGCGGCGATGGTCGGCAGCATGCCCATCGGGGCGAATTCGGTGACCCCGATGCCGAAGGCGCCGATCGCGAGCGCCAGCAGGGGTGGGTTGATCGTCATGAAAGACTCCCGCTTGTTCCGAACCGGCATTGTCTTGACGATTGGCAGGGGCGGTAGTCAGGCTCGCGGACCAGGATTTGTGCGCTGGAGTCATGAGTGAGGCGGGACGCGACCGATCGGGCCGGGGAAATGGCGGCTTTCGCCGCCGTGGTGCGGGCCGGCAGCCTGTCGGGCGCCGCCCGCGCCCTCGGCCTGACGCCGTCCGCCGTCAGCCGCATCGTCGCGCGGATCGAGGCCCGGCTCGGCGTGCGCCTGATCGTGCGGACGACCCGCAGCCTGCACCTCACGGCGGAGGGCGAGACCTATGCGCGTGCGGCGAGCCGCGTCCTGGCCGATCTCGACGAGGTGGAGAGCACCATCGCCGACCAGGCCTCGCCGCGCGGCAAGGTCCGGGTCAGCGCCGCCACGGCCCACGGCCGCCTGGTCGTCGTGCCGTTGCTGGCGGAGTTCGTCGCGCGCTATCCCGAGATCGCCGTCGAGATCGATCTGAGCGACCAGATCGCGGATGTGCTCGGGGGGCGGGTCGACGTGGCGATCCGCTTCGGCCCTCTCGCCGACAGCCCGCTGACCGCCCGCCGCCTTGGCGAGACCGGGCGCATGGTCGTCGCGGCCCCGTCCTACCTCGCCCGCGCCGGCGTGCCTCGGGTCCCGGCCGATCTCGCGCGACACAATTGCCTGGATTTCAGCTTCCGGCGCATCGAGCCCGGCTGGCCCTTCCGCGAGGCGGGGCGCGATTTTCTGCTCGCGGTCCGGGGCAACCTCACGGCCAATAGCGGCGAGACGCTGGTGCAGCTCGCGGTGCAGGGGGTGGGCGTCACCCGGGTCGGAAGCTTCCACATCCAGGAGGAGGTGGCGAGCGGCCGGCTCGTCCCCCTCCTCGAAGCCTACAACCCACAGGACCGCGAGAGTATCCACGCGGTGTTCGTCGGCGGTGCGACGGTTCCGGCGCGGGTGCGCGTCCTCGTCGATTTCCTGGCGGAGCGGATGCGGGCCCGGTCGCCGGGTGGATGACCGGCCGCGATCCGGCTCGTCAGTGCTGCCCGACCTCGCCCAGATGCGTCAGCAGCGCCTCCGCCACCTGGTCCGGCGCCTCCCGGGTCGGGAAGTGGCCGACACCATCGAGCTGCACCTGACGATACGGCCCGGTGAAATGCTTCTCCTGCCCTGAGAACGAGGCCGGCAGCAGGCAGGTGTCCTCGGCCCCGTGGATCACCAGAGTCGGCACCGCGATGCCGGTCGCCTCCTCCGCCGCCTGCCTCAACTCGGCGAAGCGCGGGTCGGGCGCGTCGGCGCCCCAGCGCGAGCGGTAGAAGTTGAGGGTGACGGCGGCCCAGTCCGGATTCTGGAACGACGGCGCGGTCTTGCCGAAGGTCTCGTCGGTGAACCAGGGGCCGGGCGGGCTCCAGGCGACCCATTGCTCGCGGGCGAAGGCGAGCGGGTTCTCGCGCACGAAGGCGGCGCCCGGCTCGGTGTTCATGAACCACTGGTACCAGAAGGCCCGCACCTGCGGCAGCGGCGGCACGCCGATCCGGCCGGGCGCCCAGGGCACTGACAGGGCGGCGATGGACGAGACCCGCTGCGGCCGGGCGGCGGCGAGCAGGTAGACGACGCGCGCACCCCAATCGTGGCCGACCACCGGCAGGCGCGAGAAGCCGAGGGCATCCATGAAGGCGAGGATGTCGGTGGCGAGCGCCGCGGTCTCGCCGGTCTTCGGGCCCTCGGCGTTCAGGAACTTCGTCGGCCCGCAGCCGCGCCAGTAGGGCACGATGGTGCGCCAGCCCGCGGCGTTCAGCTTCGGAACCACGCCGTCGAAGGTGCGCGGATCGTCCGGCCAGCCGTGCAGCAGCAGGACCGGCTGGCCCATGTCGGGCCCCGAGGCCTCGTAGGTGATCTCGACCTCGCCGGCCGTGACGCTGTTGACGTCCATGGGCAATGCTCCCCCGGTCCACACACGCGAAGGGCGGGACCCTGAAGGCCCCGCCCTTGCTCCCCTTCGGGATACGAGATGGGTCAGCCGATGATCTTGTCGATGGTGATCGGCAGCTCGCGCACCCGCTTGCCGGTGGCGTGGAACACCGCGTTCGCGACGGCCGCGGCGGCCCCCACGATGCCGATCTCGCCCAGTCCCTTGACGCCGAGCGGGCTGACCTTGTCGTCGTGCTCGTCGACGAAGATCACCTCGATGTCGTGGATGTCGGCGTTCACCGGCACGTGGTACTCGCCGAGGTTGTGGTTCATGATCCGCCCAAGGGTGTGGTCGAGCATCGACTCCTCCTCCAGCGCCGCGCCGATCCCCATCACAACCCCGCCGAGGATCTGGCTGCGGGCGGTCTTGAGGTTGAGGATCTTGCCGGCCGCGATGGCGCTCACCACCCGCGTCACCCGCACCACGCCGAGATCCTCGTCGATCTTCACCTCGGCGAAGACCGCCGAGTGGGTGTAGGCCGAGAAGCGCATGTTGGTGAGCATGCTCGGCTTGACCTTCTCGGTCGCCTCGATCCTGTCGGTGCCGCCGGCCCGCATCGCCTCGGCGATCGACACCTTGCGCGAGGGATCGGTCTGGAGCCGGATCTCGCCGTCGGCGAAGGTCACGTGGGCGAAATCGGCGTTGGCGAGGGGTGATTCCGCCATCCCGCGGGCGTAGCCGAACAGCTTTTCCGCCACCGTGCGGCAGGCCGCCTGCACGGCGGCGCCCGAGGAGGCCGCGGTCCAGGAGCCGCCGGCGAGCGGCGCCTCGGGGAGCGCGGTGTCGCCGAGGCGGGTGGTGACCTGGTCGAGGGGGAGACCCAGCGCGTCGGCGCCGATCTGGGCGAGGATCGTGTAGGTGCCGGTGCCGAGATCGGCGGTGGAGCAGGCGAGTTCGAGCTTGCCGTCGGGCGTGAGCGTCGCGCTCGCGCTCGACTGCATCATCATGGCTTCCCACACGCCGGTCGCCATGCCCCAGCCGACGAGCTCCCGCCCGTCGCGCATCGACCGCGGCTCCGCCTTGCGCTTCGACCAGCCGAAGCGCGCCGCGCCCTGCTCGTAGGCGGCGCGCAGGGCCTTCGAGGTGAAGTCCTTGCTCTCACCCTCGTCGCGCTCGGCATAGTTGCGCAGGCGCAGCTCGAGCGGATCGACGCCGGTCGCGTAGGCGAGCTCGTCCATCGCGCATTCGAGGGCGAAGATGCCCGTGACGGCGCCCGGCGCCCGCATGTCGGACGGGGTGTAGGTGTCGATCTTGGCGAGCTTGTAGTCGAGCGTGACGTTAGGGCAGTGGTAGAGCAGGCCCGACCAGTTGACGACCGCCTCCTGGTAATCCTCGAAGGTCGAGGTGCCGGCGACCGCATCGTGCGTCAGGGCCTGGAGCCGGCCGTCCTCGTCGGCGCCGAGGGCCACGGTCTGGTAGGTTTCCGGCCGGTAGCCGAAGGTGAACATCTGGTCGCGGGTCAGCACCACCCGGACCGAGCGCTTGAGGTCGAGGGCGGCCGAGACCGCGAGGTAGAGCTGGTATTGCGGGCGCAAGCCCGAGCCGAACCCGCCGCCGACATAGGGAGTGATGACCCGCACGTCGTCGGGCTTCAGGTTGAACACGCTGCAGACGTAGCCCTGCGTGTTGTTCACGCCCTGGATCTTGTCGTGGATGGTGAGCTTGCCCTCGCCCTCGTAGACCACCGTCGAGGCGTGCGGCTCCATCGGGTTGTGGTGCTCGATCGCCTGCTTGTACTCGTGGCTCAAGCGGATCGGCGCCGCGTCGTAGGCGCCCGCGGCGTCGCCGCGCGGGTCCGGTGGCGGCTTGATGCCGGAGCGCTTCTTCGGCGGCACGTAGGCCGCATCGCGGTTCTTCTCGAGGTCGGTGTTCGGCGCCTCCTCGGCATAGGTGATCTTGACCAGGGTGGCGCCGTAGCGGGCGAGCTCGAAGCTCTCGGCCACCACCAGGGCCACCGGCTGGCCGCCATAGACGATCTCGGGCCCGTTGAGCGCCCGGAACGGCGAGCCGGGGGGCGCGACCTGATCGCGGTAATTGTAGTCGAGCCAGGCCGTGCGCGGCCTGTTCTCGTGGGTGAACACCTTGATCACCCCGGGCACCGCCTCGGCGGCGCTCGCGTCGATCGCGGTGATGCGGCCCTTGGCGATGGCGCTCGACACCACCACGCCGTGGGCGAGGTCGGGGGCGGTGAACTCGGCGGCGTATTTGGCGGCGCCGGTCACCTTGGCGGGGCCATCGAGCCGGCTCCGGGCGGTGCCGACGTAATGCGAGGGAGTGGCCATGCGGGTCCTCAGGCGATGCGCTTGTCGGTCTGGGATTGCGGCGTGCCGGCGGCGGCTTGGACCAAGCCCCGCACGATGGCGCGCCGCGCCAGTTCGACCTTGAAGGCGTTGTGGGTGTAGGGCCGTGCCTCGGCCAGGATCACGTCCGCGGCCTCGCGGAAGGTCTCGGGCGTGGCCGGCTTGCCCTGGAGGCGCGCCTCGGCCTCCCCGTTGCGCCAGGGCTTGTGGGCGACGCCGCCGAGCGCCAGGCGCGCGGTGCGGATCGTGTCGCCGTCCATCTCGAGGGCTGCGGCGACCGAGACCAGCGCGAAGGCGTAGGACAGCCGGTCCCGCAGCTTCAGGTAGGTGTAGTGCTTCGAAAAGTCCTCGTCGGGCAGGTCGACCGAGAGCACGATCTCGCCGTGGCGGAGCGTCGTGTCGCGGTCAGGTTCGTCGCCCGGCAGGCGGTGGAACTCGGCGAAGGGGATGGCACGCCGGCCGTTCGGCCCCTCGACCTGCACGGTCGCTTCGAGGGCCGCCAGGGCCACGCACATGTCGGAGGGATGGGTGGCGATGCACGTGTCCGAGGCGCCGAGGATGGCGTGGATGCGGTTGACCCCGGTCATCGCCGGGCAGCCGCTGCCGGGCTCCCGCTTGTTGCAGGGCGTGCCCTCGTCGTAGAAATAATAGCAGCGGGTGCGCTGGAGCAGGTTGCCGCCGGTCGTGGCGGCGTTGCGCAATTGCGGCGAGGCTCCGGCGAGGAGTGCGCTCGCGAGCAGGGGATAGCGCTCGTTGACCAGCGGGTCGTAGGCGAGGGTGGCGTTCGGCACCAGCGCGCCGAGCCGCAGGCCGCCCTCGTGCTGGACGATCTCGTCGAGCGGCAGGCGGGTGATGTCGACGAGGCGCCCCGGCCGCTCGACATTGTACTTCATCAGGTCGACGAGGTTGGTGCCGCCGGCGATGAAGCGCGCCGACGGATCGGCCGCGAGCGCCTGCACGGCTTCCTGCACGGTGCCGGCGCGGGTATAGTCGAACCGGTTCATTCCGCGGCCTCCCGGAACGACGATGCTTTGTTCTTCAGCACGTCCTCGACGGCATCGACGATGTTGGAATAGGCGCCGCAGCGGCAGATGTTGCCGCTCATGTGCTCGCGGATCTCCTCGCGCGAGCGGGCGCGGCCTTCCTCGATCAGCGCCACCGCCGACATGATCTGGCCCGGCGTGCAGTAGCCGCACTGGAACGCGTCGTGCTCGACGAAGGCCGCCTGGACCGGGTGGAGGCTGCCGGAGGACAGACCCTCGATGGTGGTGACCTCGGCGCCGTCCTTCTGCACCGCCAGGGCCAGGCAGGAGTTGATCCGCTTGCCGTCGACGATCACCGTGCAGGCGCCGCACTGGCCGTGGTCGCAGCCCTTCTTGGTTCCGGTGAGGTCGAGTTCCTCCCGCAGGAGGTCGAGGAGGGTGGTCCAGGGCGCGACCTGAAGCTTGCGCTCCTGCCCGTTGACCGTGAGGGTGACCGGGATCGTGCCCGGTGGGGCGGAGGAGCCGCTTTCGCTCAGCATGGGTCTGCCATCGATCGTGAGGAGGCCCGGCACCGGCGCACGCCGAAAGGGGCGCGCGGCCCACGAGCCGGGCGGCATACCCGATAACCGTTCCAGTGTGGGGTCGTTCCCCAAGGGAGTATGGGGGGTTTGGGGACGGGTGGTCGCGGGGGGAGGGGACGATGCCGTTGCGTGCGAAAACCTGCTCCCAGTCAGGAGGCCGACTTCCATTCGCAAAGGCGGTTTCGGTTAAGCAGCAAGTGCTTGACGCGTTCGGGACCGTTGCCGGCGGGAGACGGACCAAGGCGTGAGATCGCGCCGAAGAGCTGACGGTCCCGGGTAGACCTCGCCCTTTCCCGGACGACTGGAGCGCCAGCGGAAGGAGATCCGGGATCCAGCGCAAAACGTCGCGAAGCGTCCTTGTGTCTGCAACGTTGCAAGAATAGAGCCGCTTCGCGGCACTTCTTCTGCTGGATCCCGGATCTCCTTCCGCTTCGCTCCAGTCGTGCAGGCCCGTACCGGGCCCGGAAAGGGCGGAGTGTTCGTGGCAACCCGCAGGATAGCCGCATGATTTTCGTGATAGTTGGGTGCAGCATCTTACAACGGGCCCGCGACTCCGCTGACAGGATTCCGAACCACCGCCAACGACAAAGCGCCGGCTCACGCGATGCGAGCCGGCCCCTGTCCCCGCGAAGGGGACTGCTTCGGAGAGGAAGCCCTGCCGGGCGCGCGGCCCCTACGCCGCCTCGCGCGACAGCTTGATCGTCTCGCGCTGGATCAGGTCGCGGTAGAACCCGTCGAGATGCACCAGCCGGTCGGGGGAGCCGTCCTGGATCACCTGGCCGCCGTCGAGCACGACGATCCGGTCGAAGTCCTTCAGGGTCGAGAGCCGGTGCGCGATGGCGATGGTGGTGCGGCCCTTCATCAGGTTGCCGAGCGCTTCGCGGATCGCCTCCTCCGACTCGGTGTCGAGAGCAGACGTGGCCTCGTCGAGGAGCAAGATCGGGGAGTTCTTCAGGATGGCGCGGGCCACCGCGATGCGCTGGCGCTGGCCGCCCGAGAGCTTCACGCCGCGGTCGCCCACGATGGTGTCGAAGCCGCCCGGCAGGTCGTTGATGAAGTCGGTGCAGCGGGCGGCCTCTGCCGCGGCCCACACGTCCTCGTCCGAGGCGTCCGGCCGGCCGTAGCGGATGTTCTCGCGCAACGAGCGGTGGAACAGCGAGATGTCCTGCGGCACCACCGTGATCGCCTCGCGGAGCGATTCCTGCGTGACCCGGCCGATATCCTGGCCGTCGATCAGGATGCGGCCGCCCTGCGGGTCGTAGAAGCGCTGGAGCAGGGTGAACAAGGTCGACTTGCCGCCGCCGGAGCGGCCGACGAGACCGACGCGCTGGCCGGGCTGGATGTCGAGGTTGAAGTCGCCGAACACCTCGCGGCCGTCGGGATAGTTGAACGCCACGTTCTCGAAGGTGATGCGGGCGCCCTCGCCGACCAGAGGCTTCGCCTCCGGGTGGTCGCGCAGGTCGTGCGGCTGCAGCAGCGTGCGCAGGGCCTCCGACAGGCGGGCGGTGTGCTGGGTGACGTCGACGAGGGCCACCGCGAGGTCGCGGGTCGCCGCCAGGATGGTGATGCCGAGCGTGCAGACCAGCACCACCTGGCCGGCGGTGGCGGCGCCCGCCTCCCACATCTTGATCGCCCAGAACAGCAGGCCGAGCACCGCCACGACGGTGATCAGGGCGTGCATGATCCGCAGGCGCTCGAGGTAGAGGAGCGAGCGGCGCCGCGCCTTCATCTCGGTGCCGATGGTTTCGTCGAAGCGGGCGAATTCGCGCTTGTAGGCCGAGAAGGCCCGCACGAGCGGCATGTTGCTCACGAGATCGACCATCTCGCCGTCGACGGAAGCCGCCTTCTCGGCGAAGTCGTGGTGCAGCGGCTTGCCGGCGGCGGCGATGCGGAACATCAGCACCACCACGCCGCCGCAGATCACGAGCAGGCCGAGGGCCATCGGCACGCTCACGCTGCCGACGTAGAGGATCGCCCCGAACGCCGCCGCGCAGGGCGGCATCACGTTCCAGACGAACATGTTCTCGGCGGTGAAGATCGCGTTCGAGGTCGCCGTGATGCGGCTCGCCAGCGTGCCGGGCTGCCGGTCCGCGAAGTAGGACGGCGAGTGGCCGGTCAAGTGCTGAAAGAGGTCGCGGCGGATGTCGCCGGTCACGTTCACGAAGGTGAAGCTGGCGATCAGGCTCGCCACCCGCCACAGCATGTTGTCGGCGGCGATGAAGCAGATCAGCACGGTGAGCGCCGGCCAGATCAGGTTCGCCTCGGGTCCCTTGCCGAGGGCGTCGACGACGCCCTTCAGCCCATACTGGGTGCTCACCGAGCAGGCCACGGCGCCGAGCACCGCGACCAGGATGGCCGCGTGGGGCACGATGCGGCGGCGCAGGTAGCGGGCCACGAAGGCCCAGGGCCGGTTGGCGTACGCGCAGAGGTCATCCATCGTGGCGATCGATCCCGGTTCTTCGCACGCGTGCGGCCCACGGTCGGGAGAGGGACGGGATGCAAGAATCCCGCCGCGGTCTCTCCACCCTCTCCCGCAGGCCCCACCCGCTTCTCGCAACGCGCAAGCGTCACCTTATGTTGCAGGCGAATGGTGCTGCCTGTCGTTTAATCCGCCGATTCTGAACGGGAGTTGAGCGGCGCTGCAATGCACACCGCTTTCCCGCGGCCCTCATGCCTCTCATGCCCGCCGGGTCTCCGGCATGATCGCGACGATCAGCACGAGGGCGGCGAAGGCCACCGCCGAGAGGCCCAGAAAGGCGGCGTGGGAGCCGAAATGGTCGGCCATGTAGCCCGACAGCGTGGTGCTGGCGGCGGCGCCCAGGCCCATCGCGGTGCCGACGGCGCCGAGCGCCATGTTGAAGCGGCCGGTGCCGCGGGTGCAGTCGGCCACGACCAGCGGCACCATCACGCCGAGCACCGCGGCCGAGATGCCGTCGAAGACCTGCACCGCGACCAGCAATTCGGGCACGTCCGTGTAGGCGAAGAGCAGGCCGCGGATCGGCAGGGCGGCGAAGCCCAGGATCAGGAGTGGGCGGCGGCCGTAGGCCTGGGCGGCGCGGCCGACCGCGGGCGCGATCAGCGCCATCACCAGCTGCGGGGCCATGATGCAGGCGGCGATCAGGATGGTGGCGGTCTGGCTCGTGCGGACCGTGAGCACGCTGCCGACCAGCGGCAGCATCGCCGCGTTGGCGACGAAGAACAGGGTGATGCAGGCGGCAAAGCACAGGAGCGCCCGGTTGGTGACGACGAGCTTCAGGCTTTCCCAGCCGCTCGGCGTCTGGCCGCCCTCGGAACTTTGCGGGCGCGCCAGGTCGATCTCGCTCGCGCGGACGAACCACAGGGCGGCGAGCGTCGGCAGCGCGAGCGCAGCCGTGACGTAGAACACCGCCTCGCTCGACAGGTAGTAGCCGCAGGCGCCCATGCCGGCGGCGGCGAGCGCGTTGCCGATCGAGGAGAAGCGGGCGTTGCGCCCGAGCCGTTCGCCCAAGCCCGCATGGCCCACGAGGCCGAGGCTGATCGCCGCGATGGCGGGGGTGAGCGTGCAACTCGCGATCGAGTGCGCCGCCATCGAGAGCGCCACGATCAGGAAGGTCGGAAACAGGGCGAGGCCGGCGGCGGAGGCGCCGATCACCGCCACCGACAGGGCGGCTACGAAGCGCTTCGAGCGCACCCAGTCGACGAAGGCGCCGCCCGGCACCTGCCCGAACAGGCTGAACAGCCCGCCGATGGTGAGGACCAGCCCGATATCGGACTGGGTCCAGCTCTGCGAGGTGAAATAGACCGCGATGAACGGGCCGAAGCCGGTCTGGAGGTTGGCGACGAAGAACGTGAAGGCGTCGAGCCCGCGGCTGCTGGTGAGCGAGGGCGCCGGCTTCTCCCGCCGCCGGCCCAGGGACGCGCCAGCCCGGTCCCGGTCGCGGGCCGAGTCCGGGCGGGGATCCGGCCGCATCTCGGCGCGGGGGATCTCCCGGTCGCGGTGGGCGAGGGGGCGGCGATGGGCCGGGCGCGGTCGCGTCATTTGTCCGGCGGGTTGCGCGCCGCGGCCTCGTCGGGGGCCGGAGGCGTGGCGGGTGCGGCCGCGTTGGGCGCCGGCGCCGCGGGGGCGGGCGTCGCGGGAGCCGATGCCGCGGGAGCTTGGGCGGAGGGCGCCGGCGCTGCCGGGACGGAGGCCGAGGCAGGCGCCGGCACGGGCCCGGCCGGGCCCAGCACCACGATCGGGTCGCCGGGCTTGTACTCGGGCGAGACGCGCACCTGGTTGCGGTTCAGCTGCAGCACCGCGCGGCCGGGCTTGTTGTCGGCCGAGAAGTGCAGGGCGCGCCAGTCGACCGCGATCTTGCGCGAGCCGACGCCGAGGAAGCCGCCGAAATCGATGATCGCGGCCCGCGGGCGGCCGTCCTTGTCGACGATGATGTCGATGATCCGGCCCATATCCTCGCCGGCGGCGCTGCGCACCGGCTTGCCGAGGACGCCGTCGTAATCCTGGGTGTCGAGAACCGTCGCTGGCGTGCCGGGCGGGATCGCCGGATTCTGCGCGGCGGGCGCCGGGTTCGCGGGGGGCTGGTTCGCCGGGGCCGGCGCGGACGGTCCTTGCGTCGCCGGAGCTGGCGCGGCCGGAGCGGCAGGAGCCGGCGTGGAGGCCGGGGCGGGCGCCGCGACCGGGGGCTTCGGAGCCTCCACGGGGGCCGAGCCCTGCTGCGCCTGCACCGCCGTCACGGCGGAGAGCGCGGCGGCGGCCGCCAGAATCGTCCGCAGGGTTGCTGACAAGCGGGTCTCTCGCTGGGTCATACGAAGCGTCCAACCGGCAACCGCGGCCGGCGGTTCCGACGGTGAGGGGGCCGGATGAGGGAGGAACGCGGCGAAGTTGTGGGGGCGGGGCGGCAGGGGCAGCCGGGCGGGCGCGTCACCGCCGCGGTCGAGCCGTCGAGCAGACATCGTGGGCCTCCGGGGCAGGCGCGGCGGCCCGCCCGAGCATCGGTCGTCGGGTTGTCGCGGCGGGGTCTTGGCGCCTGGAGGGCATCCGGTCCCGCGTCGCGGAGCGCCCACAGTGCGGCGCAGCGGGCGAGGTGTCCAGGCGGATGCCCGGCTGCCGCGCGCTTTCTCCGGGGGGTGTGTTCCACCATACGGGCGGCTGGCGGCAGCGTCCGGGCAGCGCTACATCGCGGGCGTTCCTTCCGAGACACCGTCCGAGAAGCTCGTCCGATGCCCGCCTCTCCCCTCCGCCTCGGCGTCAACGTCGATCACGTCGCCACCCTGCGCAACGCCCGCGGCGGCACGATGCCGGATCCGGTGCGCGCGGCGCACGCGGCGATCGCGGCCGGGGCCGACGGCATCACCGCCCACCTGCGCGAGGACCGGCGCCACATCCGCGACGCCGATGTCGAGCGGCTGATGCGCGAGATCGACCGGCCGCTGAACTTCGAGATGGCGGCGACGGAGGAGATGCTCGGCATCGCGCTCCGCCTGAAGCCCCACGCCGCCTGCCTGGTGCCGGAGAAGCGCGAGGAGCGCACCACCGAGGGCGGGCTGGACATCGTCGGCGGTCGCGCGCACCTGGCGCCGGCCATCGCGCGGCTGAATGCGGCGGGGATCCGGGTCTCGCTGTTCGTCGAGCCGGAGGTGCACGTGATGGACGCCGCCCGCGCGCTCGACGCTCCCGTGGTCGAGCTGCATACCGGCACCTATTGCGAGGCGGTGATCGCGGGCGACGAGGCCAGGATCCGGGCCGAGCTCGCGCGGCTCGCCCGGGCGGCGGAGCACGGGCATTCCCTCGGGCTCGAGATCCATGCCGGCCACGGCCTCACGGTCGACAGCGTCGGCCCGGTGGCGGCCTTGGCCCAGATCCGCGAGCTGAATATCGGCCACGCCCTGATGGCCGAGGCACTCTTCGACGGGTTGCCGGCGGCGATCCGGGCGATGCGGGCCGCCATGGAGGCCGGCCGCCGGCAGGCGCGAACCGGGCAGGATGCGCCGACGGGGAAAGTGGCATGATCGTCGGCATCGGCTCCGACCTCTGCGACATCCGCCGCATCGAGCGCTCGCTGGAGCGCTTCGGCGACCGCTTCACCCAACGGGTCTTCACCGAGGCCGAGCGCGCCCGCAGCGACCGGCGCGCCGCCCGCGCGCCGTCCTACGCGCGGCGCTTCGCCGCCAAGGAGGCCTGCTCCAAGGCGCTGGGCACCGGCATGAGCCACGGCGTGTTCTGGCGCGACATGGAGGTGGTGAACCTGCCCGGCGGCCGGCCGACCATGCGGCTCACCAACGGCGCGGCGGAGCGCCTCGCCACCCTGATCCCGCCGGGCCACCGCCCGGTGGTCCACGTGACGCTGACCGACGATCCCCCCCTCGCCCAGGCCTTCGTCATCATCGAGGCGCTCCCGGAAGCGTGACGCGCGGAAAAGCGAGTCGTTGAGGGGAGACTTGCTGAGGGGTGATTCGGTCGCGGCTGCCGCACCGCGTTGCGGGCGGGCAAGCGTTGGTCTAGACCCCCCGCACCGCGCATAAAGCCGGCCGCGTGCCCTCGGCGGGTGCCCAGGCGATAGCTGCACGGACCGCCGGAGAGAACGAGTATGGATCGCGCACGCACGGACCAGGACCTGAAACGCGGCAAGGATGCCGGCCTCTGGGACTCGATCAAGGAGACCGTCAAGGTCGGCGTCCAGGCGCTGCTGATCGCCGTCGTGGTCCGCACCCTGCTGTTCCAGCCGTTCAACATCCCGTCCGGCTCGCTGATCCCGACCCTGCTGATCGGCGACTACCTCTTCGTCTCGAAGTACTCGCTCGGCTATTCCAAGTACTCGCTGCCCTTGAGCGAGTATCTACCGTTCGAGGTCAAGGGCCGGATCTGGGGCGCGTCGCCGAAGCAGGGCGACATCGTGGTGTTCAAGCTGCCGAAGGACAACGCTACGGACTACATCAAGCGGGTGATCGGCCTGCCGGGCGACAAGATCCAGGTGATCGAGGGCGTGCTCAACATCAACGGCCGGCCGGTCAAGCGCGAGCGCATCGCCGACTACTCGACCACCGACGCCTTCGGCCAGCCGACCCTGGTGCCGCAATACCGCGAGACCCTGCCCAGCGGCGTCACCCACGAGATCATCGAGCGCGACGGCGACCGCGGCCTGTGGGACAACACCCAGGTCTACACCGTGCCGCCGAACCACTTCTTCATGATGGGCGACAACCGCGACAACTCCACCGATTCGCGCGACCTCGGCAATGTCGGCTACGTGCCGTACGAGAACCTGATCGGCCGCGCCGAGGTGATCTTCTTCTCGATCGACGAGGGCGCCGCCGCCTGGCAGATCTGGAACTGGCCGTGGACGGTGCGCTGGAACCGCCTGTTCAAGCCGATTCACTGACGGGAGCGCGAGGAGTTGAGCGACGTCGACGCCGCCACGCCGCAGGCCGAGCCGCCTGCCCCCGCCCCGGGCGAGGCCCCGCCGCGGCGCAAGCGCGGGATGCGGCGCCGGCCCGACCTGTCGGTGCTGGAGGAGCGCATCGGCCACCGTTTCGCCGACCGCGACCTCCTGGTGCGGGCGCTCACCCATGTCAGCGCCACCAACGGCCGCGGCAGCTACCAGCGCCTGGAATTCTTAGGGGACCGGGTGCTCGGACTGGCGGTCGCCGACGGGCTCTACAACGCGCTGCCCGGCGCCGACGAGGGCGACCTGTCGCGGCGCCTGTCGAGCCTCGTGCGGCGCGAGAGCTGCGCCATGGTGGCCAATGCCTGGGAGGTCGGGCCCCATCTCAACCTCGGCGGCGGCGAGGTTCATGGCGGCGGGCGCCGCAACTCGGCGATCCTCGCCGACGTCTGCGAGGCGATCCTCGGCGCGGTCTTCCTCGATGCCGGCTACGGCGCCGCCAAGGCGGTGATCGACCGCGCCTTCGAGGCCGACCGCCAGACGGAGGGGACGCGCAGCCGCGACCCGAAATCCGCGTTGCAGGAATGGGCGCAGGCGCAGGGCTGGCCGACGCCGGCCTACGTGGTGGTGGAGCGGGCCGGGCCCGACCACGCGCCGCAATTTCGTATCGAGGCCCGGGTCTCCGGCGTCGCGCCCGGCATCGGCATCGGCGGCTCGAAGCGCCTGGCCGAACAGACCGCCGCGCGCGCGCTGCTGGAGCGCGAGGGGCTGTGGACCGGGGACGAGCCCGGGGAGCAGGCAGAATGACGGACGACACGATTCCCGAGACTGATGCGGGCGGCCCCGAGGAATCCGGACCGCCGCAGGAGACCAGGGCCGGCTTCGTCGCCCTGATCGGCGTGCCGAATGCCGGCAAGTCGACCCTGCTCAACAGTCTCGTCGGCACCAAGGTGTCGATCGTCTCGCGCAAGGTGCAGACCACCCGGGCGCTGATCCGCGGCATCGCCATGGAGGGCGCGGCGCAGATCGTGCTCGTCGACACGCCCGGCATCTTCGCCCCCAAGCGTCGCCTCGACAGGGCGATGGTGACCTCGGCCTGGAGCGGCGCGGCGGACGCCGACGCGGTCTGCCTCCTGATCGACGCCCGGAAAGGCGTGGACGAGGAGGTCGATGCGATCCTGAACCGGATGCCCGAGCTGAAGCGCCCGAAATACCTGGTGCTCAACAAGATCGACCTGATCGCACGCGAAAAGTTGCTGGCGCTCGCCGCCTCGCTCAACGAGCGGGTGCAATTCGAGCGCATCTTCATGATCTCGGCGCTCACCGGCGACGGGGTCGACGACCTGCGCCGCGAACTCGCGACCCGGATGCCGCCGAGCCCCTGGCTCTATCCCGAGGACCAGGTCTCCGACGCGCCGCTGCGGATGCTCGCCGCCGAGATCACGCGGGAGAAGATCTACGACCGGCTGCACGAGGAGCTGCCCTATTCCTCGACCGTCGAGACCGACCAGTGGCAGGTCCGGCCCGACGGCTCGGTGCGGATCGAGCAGACGATCTTCGTCGAGCGCGAGAGCCAGCGGAAGATCGTCCTCGGGAAAGGCGGCCAGACCATCAAGGCCATCGGCCAGGCCGCGCGGATCGACATCGCCGAGGCGGCGGAGGCGAAGGTCCACCTGTTCCTGTTCGTGAAGGTGCGGGAGAACTGGGCCGACGATCCGGAGCGCTATCGCGAGATGGGCCTGGAATTCCCGCGCGGCTGATCGTGACCGACCTCGCTCTCTCCCGGCCGGGCGTCTACGGCCACCCGCCCGCCGACCTCGCCGAGGTGGCGCACGACGCCCTGCAGCTCTCGCCGCTCGTGCCCGGCGGCACCGCCCTGGACGAGCTGGTCCCGGGCTCGCTCCCCGGCCTGACCATGCTGGCTCCGCCCGGCACCCTGGAGCGCCGCCACGTGCTGGCCTTGGGGCTCCGGGCGCTCGCGCCCGGGGCGCCGCTGACCGTGCTCGCTCCGAAGGACCGGGGCGGCTCGCGGCTCGGCCGCGAACTCTCGGCCTTCGGCTGCCGCCTCGACGAGAGCGCCAAGAGCCACCACCGCATCGTCCGCACGGTGCGGCCCGACGCGCCGACCGGGCTCGACGAGGCGATCGGCGAGGGTGCACCGCGGCGCCTCGACGAGCTCGGCCTGTGGACGCAGCCGGGCATCTTCTCGTGGAACCGGATCGATCCCGGCACCGCCCTGCTGATCGAGACCCTGCCCGTCCTGTCCGGACGCGGCGCCGATCTCGGCTGCGGCCTCGGCATCCTCGCCCACGCCGTGCTGGCCTCGCCCAAGGTGACCGCCCTCGCCCTGGTCGACAACGATCGCCGGGCCGTCGAGGCGTCGCGGCGCAACGTCGACGATCCGCGCGTGACGGTGACATGGGCCGATGCCCGCGCGGCCGACGCCGTGCCCGAGCGCCTCGACTTCGTGGTGATGAACCCGCCCTTCCATGACGGCGGCACCGAGGACCGGGCGCTCGGCCAGGCCTTCATCCGCCGCGCCGCGGCGGCGTTGCGGCCGGGCGGGACGCTGTGGCTCACCGCCAACACCCATCTGCCCTACGAGGCGACCCTGGGGGAGGTGTTTCGCGAGGTGACGCAGCGGGCCGCCGCGCAGGGCTACAAGATCCATGAGGCGCGCAAGTGAGCAGCGAGACATGAGCAGCCTGCGATGACCGGCAAGGCGAAGGTGGCGTCGGTCCGGCTCGACCGGCTGCTCGCCAATCTCGGCTACGGCTCGCGGCGCGAGATCCAGATGCTCGCCCGCGCCGGCAAGGTGGTGCTCGACGGCTCGCCCCTGCGCGACGCCGACCAGCGCATCGCCCTCGACCCGGATCTGCCGGCCCGCCTCACGGTCCAGGCCAAGCCCCTCGACCCGCTGCCCGGGGTGGCGCTGATGCTGCACAAGCCCCTCGGCGTCACCTGCTCGCACAAGGAGGCCGGCCCGCTGGTCTACGGGTTGCTGCCGCCGCGCTGGCGTCAGCGCGAGCCGGCCCTCTCCACGATCGGCCGCCTCGACAAGGAGACCTCCGGCCTCCTGCTGCTGACCGACGACGGGGCGCTGCTGCACCGGATCATCTCGCCGAAGGCCAGCGTCTCGAAGCGCTACCAGGTGACGCTGGATCGCCCCTTGCGCGGCGACGAGGGTGCGATCTTCTCCTCCGGCACGCTGATGCTGGAGGGAGAGGAGAAGCCGCTGCTGCCGGTGACCCTGGAGGTGCACGAGCCGACGCGCGCCGCCGTGACCCTGACGGAGGGGCGCTACCACCAGGTCCGGCGGATGTTCGCGGCGGTCGGCAACCACGTCGCGGCGTTGCACCGGGACCGGATCGGCGCGCTGGACCTGCCGGCGGACCTGGAGCCCGAGCAGTACCGGGTGATGGGGGAGGGGGATGTGGCGCGGGTGTTCGGGGCGGCGTGAGAGAGGCGGCCTCTGCCTATCGTCGCGGTTTCGAACTCTCTCCACCGTGATCCCGGGTTCTCGACTTCGTCGAGCCCCGGGACGACAAGGGGTTTGACGGACGCCGCGGTTCGATGACTACACCAGAGTTAAATTCCTAGAACCAGTGCTGCGCCACGTCGTCCGCCCTGCTCATCGTGGACGCCGATCCGCGCGAGCAGCGACGTTCCAGCAATCGCGTCATCGCCCGGTGCGCTGCCGCACGAAGCCGGTGCGGTCGAGCTCGCGATATCCCCAGTGATCGTTGTGTCGCCGCTCATGTTAGTCCATCGATACGCTCTCGCTCCCGAGCGGAGGAAGACGATGTCGACCGGCACCGCGACCTTCTGGATCATCATCGCGGCCGTCAGCGCCTCGTTCGGGGCCCTGCACGGCCTGCTGTTCAGCGACGGGCCGAATGTCCCAGGGATGCTCTACGGGACGTGCATCGGCGTGCTCGCCATCGCGTATGAGCGCGGGGTCTTCCTCGCCGGCTACAGCGAGCGTCTGCGGCGGCTGCCCACCCTGGCCTATTTCGCGGCCGCCGAGATCAGCCTGGTGCTGGTCATCGTCGTCGGCATGGGGCTGACGGGACTGGCGCTCTGGACGCTCGGCATCGTGGACAAGCCCCTGATGGGAGCGATCACGCCGAAGCTCTCGACCATTCCGTTCGCGCTGGCGATGTCGGCGATCATCGTCTCGGTCCTGCGCGTGCGCGACCTGATCGGGGCTGCGACCTTCGTGAACCTCATCCTCGGGCGCTACCACCGCCCGGTCCGGGAGGAACGCGTCTTCCTGTTCCTCGACCTCGCCGGGTCGACGGCCTATGCGGAGCGGCACGGCGACATCGCCGCGCAGGAACTGCTGACCGCGGTGTTCTCCGCGATCGCGGAGCCGGTGCGCCGCTACCGCGGCCAGGTCGACGACTATATCGGCGATCAGGTCATCGTCTCCTGGCCGCTCGCGCGCGGTGTCGAACAGGCGCGGTGCGTCGCCTGCGTCTTCGCGATCCGCCGCGCCCTCGACGCCGACCGGGACGGCTGGCTCGCCCGCTTCGGCCTGGTGCCCGAATTGCGCACGGCCCTCCACGGCGGCAGCGTGGTGACGGCCGAGGTCGGCGTCGACCGGCACAAGATCGCGTATTTCGGCGACGTCATGAACGCGACCGCCCGGCTCGAAGGCCTGTGCCGGGAGACCCGGAGGGACGTGCTGATCTCGGAGGCGGTCCTCGGCCAGTTGCCGCTCCTGCCCGAGGGCATCACGGTCGAGGCGCTCGGGTCGTACCGGCTGCGGGGGCGGAGCGAGACGATGGCGGTGCACGCGCTCGCCGACCGGCGCAGGCCGCGGCTCGTCGGTGCGCGCGCGGAGGTCGAGGCCGATCGCCGGGCAGGGCGGCTTTACGCGGCCCTGCGCGGCTGAGAACCGTCGGCCGGTCGCGGACCGCTTACCCCAGGGTCGTCAGATCCTGGAACCAGTGCTGCGCCTGGGTGTACCCCTTCACCTTGGCCGAGAGGGCGTGCGGGTTGGTGTCGTGCACGACCCAGACCTGCACCGCGTCGTCGACCACGATCTCGTGGATGCGCGCCAGCATCCTGTCCTGCTCGGCCGGGTCGAAGCTCGCCCGCACCGCGTCGCACAGCTTGTCCACCTCCGGGTTGCGGTAGTGGCTCCAGTTCACGCCGGTCGGCGCGACCTGCTTCGAATCGTAGAAGCGCAGGATGGCGTAGAGCGGGTCCGAGGTGACGTAGGCGATGTTGCCGCCGGTGATGCCCTTCATCGACGGATCGGCGGCGCCCTGGCGCCAGCCGGTATAGGCGACCTCCAGCTCGACCGCCTGGAACTCGAGCGCGATGCCGATCTCGGCCCAGGATTGCTGCACGAACTCGTTGATCGGCAGCGACAGCATCTGTCCCGAGCCGCCGGTCGGGATGATGAACTTGGTGCGCAGCGGGTTCTGCACCGAGTAGCCCGCCTCCTTCATCAGCTTGCGCGCCGCGTCGACGTCGTACTTGATCTGGAAGCCCGGCTTGCCGAACCACGGGCTCGACGGCTGCACCTGGCCCACCGCCGGCGTCGCGAGCCCGCCCATCAGCGCCGCCACGCCCTCGCGGTCGATGGCGAGGTTGGCGGCCTTGCGCAGGCGCAGGTCGCGCCACGGGCTGCCCTCCAGCATCGACAGGTGGTAGTTCCAGACATGCGGCGTGTCGTTGCCGGTCACCCGCATGCCGGCGCCCTTCAGCCGCGGCACCGCGTCGGGGGCGGGCAATTCGATCAGGTCGGCATTGCCCGACAGGAGGGCGTTGGCCCGCGACAGGTCCTCCGGCATGCAGGCGAGCGTGAGCTTCGCCAGCCGCGGCATGCGCTTGGGGTTCCAGTAGGTCGTGTTCGGCACGAGCTCCAGGCGCACCCGCGGCACCAGGGCGGCGAGGCGGTAGGGCCCGGTGCCGGAGGGCTGGAAGGCGAACTTGGTCCAGTCGCGCCCCACCGCCTCGTACTGCGCCGGCGACGAGATCAGGAACCACAGCATCTGGTAGGGAAACAGCGCGTCGACCGCCTTGGTGGTGACCTGCACCGTCATGGCGTCGAGCTTCTTGTAGGACGCCACCGAGGGCAGCCGCGGGCGCACCTGCGAGGCCTGGCGCTGGTCGTAGTGCGGTGCCTTGGCGTCGAGCACCTTGTCGAAGTTCCAGATCACCGCGTCGGCGTCGAAGGCCGAGCCATCGTGGAACTTGACCCCCTCGCGCAGGCGGAAGACCCAGTTGCGGCGGTCCGCGGCGTCGCTCTCCCACGAGGTGGCGAGCCCGGGCACCAGCTTGCCCGGCCGGTCGGCGACGTCGAGCTCCCAGGCGACCAGCGGATCGTAGAGGGTGAGCCCGGTGAACTGGTAGCCGCCCGCACCCCGGTCGGGCTGGCCGGTGGTGAGCGGCAGGTCGAACAGCGAGATGCCGTAGGTCAGGCTGCCGGACGCCGTCCCTTCAGCCAGAACGGCGCCGGTGGGTCCCAGCGCCGCGAGGGCCGAGGCGCCGGCGATGAGCTGGCGGCGCGAGAGGGAGGCATGACGCATCGAAGAGGACCCCGGCTGGCGCGCGGCCGGTCCGGCCGCGTTACGCGCCTGACGTCTGCAAGTTGCGTGCAAGCGCGGCTGCAAATCGCGGGCGGACGCGGTCGGTGCGGTGGCCCCTCCACCCTCGAACCAGTCGCATAAAGACATCTTTATATCTTGATTGCCTCCCCGCCGGGCGGCTGGTATAGGCGCAGCCGAAGCGGCCGACACGGGAGACCGACCATGCCGAGCAACACGGACTACATCGTCAAGGACATCGCCCTGGCCGATTTCGGCCGCAAGGAGATCGCGATCGCCGAGACCGAGATGCCCGGCCTGATGGCCGTGCGCGAGGAATACGCCGCGAGCCAGCCGCTGAAGGGCGCCAAGATCGCCGGCTCGCTGCACATGACGATCCAGACCGCGGTGCTGATCGAGACCCTGAAGGCTCTCGGCGCCGACATCCGCTGGGTCTCGTGCAACATCTACTCGACCCAGGACCACGCCGCCGCCGCGATCGCCGCCGCCGGCATCCCGGTCTTCGCCATCAAGGGCGAGACCCTGAAGGATTACTGGGACTACACCGCCAAGCTGTTCGAGTGGCATGACGGCGGCATGCCGAACATGATCCTCGACGACGGCGGCGACGCCACGATGTTCGTGCATCTCGGCCTGCGCGCCGAGAACGGCGATACCGCCTTCCTCGACAAGCCGGGCTCGGAGGAAGAGGAGATCTTCTTCGCGCTCCTGAAGCGCATGCTGGCCGAGAAGCCGAAGGGCTGGTTCGCGGGCTTGGCCGAGTCGATCAAGGGCGTCTCGGAGGAGACCACCACCGGCGTGCACCGCCTGTACCTGCTCGCCAAGGAGGGCAAGCTCCTCTTCCCGGCGATCAACGTCAACGACGCGGTCACCAAGTCGAAGTTCGACAACCTCTACGGCTGCCGCGAATCGCTGGTCGACGGCATCCGCCGCGGCACCGACGTGATGATGGCCGGCAAGGTCGCGATGGTCGCGGGCTTCGGCGACGTCGGCAAGGGCTCGGCCGCCAGCTTGCGCAACGCCGGCTGTCGCGTGCTGGTCTCCGAGGTCGATCCGATCTGCGCGCTCCAGGCCGCGATGGAGGGCTACGAGGTCACCACCATGGAGGATGCCGCGCCGCGCGCCGACATCTTCGTGACCGCGACCGGCAACAAGGACGTCATCACCCTCGACCACATGCGGGCGATGAAGGACCGGGCGATCGTCTGCAACATCGGCCACTTCGACAACGAGATCCAGGTCGCGGGTCTCAAGAACCTGAAGTGGCAGAACATCAAGCCGCAGGTCGACGAGATCGAGTTCGCCGACGGCCACCGTATCATCCTCCTGTCGGAGGGCCGCCTGGTGAACCTCGGCAACGCCATGGGCCACCCGTCCTTCGTGATGTCGGCCTCCTTCACCAACCAGACCTTGGCCCAGATCGAGCTCTGGACCAACCCGGGCAAGTACGAGAAGAAGGTCTACACCCTGCCCAAGGCCCTCGACGAGAAGGTCGCGGCGCTGCATCTCGAGAAGATCGGCGTCAAGCTGACCAAGCTGCGCGAGGACCAGGCCGCCTATATCGGCGTCAAGCAGAGCGGCCCGTTCAAGCCCGACCACTACCGTTACTAAAGCATTTTCCGACGAAGTGGTTGCCGGTTCGTCGAAGAAAATGCGTCAACGAAAGACTTGGAGAGCTTCGCGGTTGCAGCGCGATCGTGAAGTCCTCTAAGATCGCGCCCGTCACCAAGTGATGGAATGGGGAGCCCGGCCGCCAGGCCGGGCTCTTCTTTTTGCGTGTACGGTTCAAGGTGGCGGTTGCACGGTCGAGGCTGGAACCTGGGTTCTGCCTTTGTTCTGTCCAAGGTGTGGCATTTCTGTGCTCTTGACGCTGCTCCGTGCAGCCCGGCCCGGCTTCCCCCCAATTCACCCCTTCCGGGCTGAATCCGCACCGCGCTAAACTCCGGGCGAATCTCTGGGGAGGGGAGCCGGTCCGCATGACGGACGCGGCTCCCGGCGTTCATCGTGGCGTAGCGTTCAGGTCGTGTGGCGCACCGGTCCGGTCGAGGGCCGGTGCGCCGGTTCGCGTGGAGACGGACGGATCATGGGGGTTGGACGTACGCCGCGACGGCTCGGCGGCCGCGCGGGCGCCGGCGTATTGGGCGGCGCACTCGGTCTCGCGGCCGCCGCTCAGGCGGCGGAGACCGCACCGGGGCTGCACGCGCACAACGCCGTCGGCTTCGCGGTGCTGATCGGCCTGACGATCTTCGCCACGATCCTGTCGCTGCTCTACCTGCGCGAGCGCGCCCGCTGGGCCCGGCGCGAGCACACCCTGAACGCGGAACTCGCCGACTTGCGCGGCGCCCACGACCGGGCCGATCTCCTGCTCGGCTCCGAGCCGCAGGTCGTCGTGACCTGGGACGCCCGCGGCGAGCCGCTGGTCGAGGGCGATGTCGGCATCACCGCGGACGGGTCGCGGCCGGGCTCGGTGCGCCGGGTGCTCGCCTTCGGGGCCTGGCTCGTGCCCGCCGACGCCGCGGCGTTGGACGCCGCGGTCGAGAGCTTGCGCGGCCGCGGCGAGCGCTTCCGCCGCACCGTGCGCACGCTCCAGGGCCGCACCGTCGAGGCGCAGGGGCAGGCTGTGGGCGGCCAAGCGCTCCTGCGCCTGCGCGAACTCACCGGCGAGCGCCAGGAACTGGTCGAGCTGCGCGCCACCCTCGACGAGACCCGCCACGGCCTCTCGGCCCTGTCCGGCCTCCTCGACGCGATCCCGCAGCCGGTCTGGCACCGCGGCCCCGACGGGCGGCTGGCCTGGGCCAACGCGGCCTACGCCGCCGCGGCGGAGGCCGGCGACGCCGCCCGCGCCGTGCGCGAGGGCGCCGAACTCCTCGAGCGCACCGCCCGCGAGGAGGCCGAGCGCCGCCGCTCCCGGGGGGCGCCGGGCCCCTGCGGGTCTCCGCCGTGGTGGCGGGCGCGCGCCGCACCCTCGACGTCACCGAGGTCGCGACCGAGGCCGGCACCGTTGGCATCGCGGTCGACGTCTCGGAGCTCGAGAGCGTCCGCGCCGACCTGCAGCGCCAGATGGACGCCAACGTCCGCACCCTCGACCAGCTGCCGACCGCCGTCGCGATGTTCGACGCGCGCCAGCAGCTGATCTTCCACAACGCCGCCTACCGCCAGCTCTGGGACCTCGATCCCGCCTTCCTGGAGAGCCGGCCCCTCGACGGCGAGATCCTCGACGCCCTGCGCAACGCCCGCAAGCTGCCCGAGCAGGCGGATTTCCGCAGCTGGAAGGCCGGCGTGCTCGCCGCCTACCGGGCGGCCGAGGCGCAGGAGACCTGGTGGCACCTGCCCGACGGGCGGACCCTGCGCGTGCTGGCCGACCCGAACCCGCAGGGCGGGCTGACCTACCTGTTCGAGGACGTGTCCGAGCGGGTCCACCTCGAATCGCGCTACAACGTGCTGATGCAGGTGCAGAGCGAGACGCTCGACACCCTGCGCGAGCCGGTGGCGGTGTTCGGCACCGACGGGCGGCTCAAATTCGCCAACCGCGCCTTCGCGCAGGTCTGGCGCATCGGCCCCGAGATGCTGGAGGTCCAGCCCCACATCGACCAGGTGATCGCGGTCTGCCGGACCCTGAGCCCGGCCGAGGAGCCGTGGACGCAGATCCGCGAGGCGGTGACCGGCGTGGTCGATGCCCGCCGCGGCCTCGCCTGCCGGCTGGCGCTCGCCGACGGCACGATGCTCGACTGCGCCGCCGAGCCGCTGCCGGACGGGGCGACGCTGCTCACCCACATCGACGTGACGGCGAGCGTCAACGTCGAGCGGGCGCTGACCGACAAGAACGAGGCGCTGGAGCGCACCACCCGCCTGCGCGACGAGTTCGTGCACCACGTCTCCTACGAGCTGCGCTCGCCGCTCACCAACATCATCGGCTTCACCGAGCTCCTCGGCGACGAGACCGTCGGCGCCCTCAACCCGCGCCAGCGCGAGTACGCCGACCACATCATGCGCTCCTCGGCGGCGCTCCTCGTCATCATCAACGACATCCTCGACCTCGCCTCGATCGATGCCGGCTCGATGGAGCTGACGCGCGAGCGGGTCGACGTGCAGACCACGATCGCGGCGGCGGTGCGCGGCATCGGCGACCGGCTGGCGGAGGCCGACATCGCCCTCGTCCTCGACGTGCCGCCGGACATCGGCAGCTTCGTCGCCGACGGCAAGCGCATCCGCCAGATCCTGTTCAACCTGCTCTCCAACGCCGTCGGCTTCTCGGCCCCGGGCCAGCAGGTCCGTGTCTGCGCCCGCAAGAACGGCGAGAGCCTGGTGCTGGAGGTCATCGACCAGGGCCGCGGCATGCCGCCGGAGGTGATGGAGCGGGTGTTCGAGCGCTTCGAGAGCCACACGCTGGGCACCCGCCACCGCGGCGTGGGCCTCGGCCTGTCGATCGTGCGCTCCTTCGTCGAGCTGCATGGCGGTCGCATCGACATCGCGTCCTCCCCCGGCGCGGGCACCCGGGTCGCCTGCACCTTCCCGGTCGGCGACGGCGAGGCCCATCTGGCGGCGGCCGAGTAGCCGGCAGGGCGGCCGCCGGGGACAGCGATTCGTGCCGGCGGGTGACGGGGTCGGGATATTCCGGCACCCTGGCCGCGTTGTCGTCCGTCGATCGTCCCTGGCCGATCATCCCGGTCAGGGTGCCGCACGACCCCGCGGCCGCGGGAAACGCGACGATTCGAAAGGTTAAGGTTCATGGGCTATGACCGGGACCCGACGCCCGTGACGGGCCCGTGAGCGAGGATGGCGGAGTGGACCAGGAGGGCATGGCCGAGCGCACACCCTGGGAGATCGTGCTGCCGGACGAGAGCGCGACCGAGGATCTCGGCCGCTTCCTCGCCGAGATCCTGCGGCCCGGCGACCTGGTGGCGCTCTCCGGCGGGCTCGGCGGCGGCAAGTCGACGCTGGCGCGCTCCATCATCCGCGAGATCGTCGGCGATCCCGAGCTCGACGTGCCGAGCCCGACCTTCACGCTCCTCCAGCCCTACGAGGGACGGGGCGGGCAGGCGGTCGTCCACGCCGACCTCTACCGCCTGCGCGGGCCCGACGAACTGGTCGAGCTCGGCTTCGACGAGATGACCGAGCGGGCGATCGCGCTGGTCGAGTGGCCCGACCGGCTGCCGCCACGCCACGGCCCGACGCTGGCCATCGACCTCTCCCTCAAGCCCGAATTCGGCGACGATGCGCGCCTCGCCCGCCTGATCGGCGGCGGGGGCCTCGGCGGCCGGCTGATGCGGGCCCGGGCGCTCCGCGTGCTGCTCGACCGCTCCGGCTGGGGCGAGGCCGAGCGGGCCCACATGCAGGGCGATGCGTCGAGCCGCTCCTACGAGCGCCTGACCAACCCGGACGGCGCAAAAGCGGTGCTGATGATCTCGCCGCCCAAGCCCGACGGGCCGCCCGTGCGGGACGGCAAGCCCTACAGCGCCATCGTCCACCTCGCCGAGAGCGTGCACGCCTTCGTGGCGATGGATCGCGGCCTGCGGGCCCTGGGGCTCAGCGCGCCGAAGATCCTCGGCGAGGACCTGGAGGCGGGGCTCCTGATCCTCGAGGACCTCGGCACCGAGCCGGTCGTCGACCAGAACGGGCCCCGGCCCGAGCGCTACGCCGAGGCCGTGAAGGTGCTGGCGCGCCTGCACGGCACGACCCTGCCCGGCGTGCTGCCGGTGGCCGAGGGCCGCGACCACGTCCTGCCGCCCTACGACCGCGAGGCGCTGCTGTTCGAGGCCGAGCTCCTGCCCGAATGGTACGCGCCCTTCGTCGCCAACATCCCGCTGGCGCCGGACGCCAAGGCCGCCTTCGTCGCCGCCTGGAGCGATGCGCTGGAAGGCCTCGAATCCGAGGCCCGGACCTGGACCCTGCGCGACTACCACTCGCCCAACCTGATCTGGCTGCCCGAGCGCGACGGGATTGAGCGCATCGGCCTGATCGACTTCCAGGACGCGGTCCTCGGCCACCCGGCCTATGACGTGGCCTCGCTGCTCCAGGACGCGCGGGTCGATGCCAGCGCCGAGTTCGAGCTGCGCCTGCTCGGCCTCTACGCCCGCGAACGCAAGATGCGGGATGCCGAGTTCGACATGCAGGGCTTCGCCCGCGCCTACGCGGTGCTGGGGGCCCAGCGCGCGACCAAGATCCTCGGCATCTTCGCCCGCCTCGACCGGCGCGACGGCAAGCCGGGCTACCTCGCCCACCTGCCGCGCATCGAGGGCTACCTCGCCCGCAACCTCGCCCATCCGGCGCTCGCCGGGGTGCGGGCCTGGTACGCCGCGCACCTGCCGCGCCTCTGCCCCGAACCGTGACGAACCACCGCCCGCGATGACCGACACACCTGCTCCCGCCGTGACGCGCGCCTTCGTGCTGGCCGCGGGCCTCGGCAAGCGCATGCGCCCGATCACCGTCACCACCCCGAAGCCCCTGGTCGAGGTCGCCGGCAAGTCGCTGGTCGACTACGCCCTCGACCGGATCGCCGAGGCCGGCATCCCGGAGGCGGTGGTCAACGTGCACTACCTCGCCGACCTGATGGAGGCGCACCTGGTGCGCCGCCGCTCGGGGCCGGCCATCACCATCTCGGACGAGCGCGACAAGCTGCTCGAGACCGGCGGCGGCGTGAAGAAGGCGCTCCCGCGTCTCGGCCCGGCGCCGTTCATGGTGCTGAACTCCGATTCGTTCTGGCTCGAAGGGCCGCAGCCGAACCTGCGCCGCCTCGTCGCCGCCTGGGACCCGGAGCGGATGGACATGCTCCTCCTCCTGGCCTCCGCCGCGACCAGCCTCGGCTATGACGGCCCGGGCGACTTCCACATGGACAAGGAGGGGCGCCTGACCCGCCGGGCCGAGCGCGAGGTCTCCCCCTTCGTCTATGCGGGCGTCGCGATCGTGAAGCCGGAACTGTTCGCCGACACGCCGGAGGGGTCGTTCTCCCTCAACCTCCTGTTCGACCGCGCCATCGCGGCCGAGCGCCTGTTCGGGCTGCGGCTCGACGGGCAGTGGCTCCATGTCGGCACGCCGGAGGCCCTGCGCGAGGCCGAGGAGCGGGTGCGGGCGAGCGCGACGCAGCCGTAGGCGGCATCAGACGGCGCTCGACCACCTTCAAGAATATGGCGCGGGATCCCCTCTCCCGTGTGGGAGAGGGGTAGGGGTGAGGGTGACACGCTTCAGTGTGTAACGCTGAGCGTCGTGCTGGGAGCTGGACGGTCGAAGCCTGACTCAGAACCGTAGCACCCTCACCCCTACCCCTCTCCCACATGGGAGAGGGGATCCCGCGGCTTACTTCGCCGGGACAGATCACACGGACCTCGCATGATCCCCGATTTCTCCATTCGTCCGCTGCACGATCTAGGCCCAGTTCTCACCCTCAACACCGCCCACGCCGCCGAAACCTCCCACCTCGACGAGGCGGCGCTCCGCGCCCTCATCGACCAGGCCTTCCTCGCCACCGCCGTCACCGGCCCCGAGGGTCTCGCCGCCTTCCTGATCGCCCTCGACCAGGACGCCCGCTACGCCAGCCCCAATTTCCGCTGGTTCCAGGCCCGCTACCCGCGCTTCGTGTACGTCGACCGGATCGTCACCGCGCCGGCGCAGCGCGGCCGCGGGCTGGCGCGTGCCCTCTACGAGGACCTGTTCGCCCGCGCTGACGCCGCCGGCCACGGGCGGATCGCCTGCGAGGTCAACCGCGTGCCGCCCAACCCCGGTTCCGACGCCTTCCACGCCGCCCTCGGTTTCACGGAGGTCGGCTCGGCCGCGATCCATGATGGGGCGAAGACCGTGCGCTACCTCCTGCGCGAGACCGCCCGGTGAGCGAGGGCCACGTCTTCACCATCGCGCCGGGCTCTCGCTTCCTCGACACCCTGGCCGAGGGGCTGCTCTCCGGCCGGCTCGTCGGCGACCTCGCCGCCGGGCCGTTCGGGCTCGCCGCCGTCACCCTCTACCTCCCGACCCGCCGCGCCGCCCGGGCGCTCGCCGCGATCCTGGCGAGGGAATGCGGCCCGGCGGCGCTCCTGCCGCGCATGGTGCCCCTCGGCGAGGCCGACGAGGCCGAGCTCGACCTGCTCGCCGCGCCCGCGGGGGAGCGCCGCGACGAGATCCTGCGCCCGCCGATCCCGTCGCTGGAGCGCCGGCTGATCCTGGCGCGCCTCGTCCAGGCCTGGGCCGGCACCGTCGACCGCCAGCTCCTGCCGCTCGGCGACGAGGTGCCGTTCCGGGTGCCGTCCTCGCCCGCCGACGCGGTCGGCCTCGCCGCCGACCTCGAAGGGCTGATGGATTCCCTCACCGTCGAGGGCCTGCCGTGGAACGACATCGCCGGCGCGGTCGAGGCCGAGCATTCGCGCTACTTCTCCCTCACCCTCGATTTCGTGCGCATCGCCGCCGAGCACTGGCCGCAGATCCTGGCCGATCGCGGCGTCAGCGATCCGACCGCGCGCGGCCGCGCCCTGGTGCTGGCGGAGGCCGCGCGGTTGACCCGCGAGCGCCCGGCCGATCCGGTGATCGTCGCCGGCTCGACCGGCTCGGTGCCGGCCACCGCCCGGCTCATCGCGGCCATCGCCGGGCTGCCCCGCGGCGCCGTGGTGCTGCCGGGCCTCGACCGCGACCTCGATGAAGCCGGCTGGACCGCCATCGATCCGGCCGGCGACGGCGAGGCGGCGGCGCATGCCCATCCACAGGCGGTGCTCCACCGCCTCCTGAGCAAGGACGGCCTCGCCCTCGATCGGGCGGCGGTGATCCCGCTCGGCACCCCGGAACCGGCCGCCGCGTCCCGGGCCGGGCTGCTGTCCCAGGCCCTGCGCCCGGCCGAGACCACCGATGCCTGGGCCGATCTCGATCCGGCTCACCGTGAACAACTCGCCCGCGAGGGCGCCGCCGGCATCCGGGTGGTCGAGGCCGCCGACGAGCGCGAGGAGGCGCTCGCCATCGCGGTCGCCTTGCGCGAGGCGCTGGACGAGCCCGGCCGCACCGCCGCCCTCATCACCCCGGACCGCGCCCTGGCGCTCCGGGTCGCCGCCGAGCTCAAGCGCTGGGGCATCGTCGCCGACGATTCGGCCGGTGAGCCGCTGGCACGCAGCCCCGCCGGGCGCCTCGCGCGGCTCGCCGCCGACGTCGCGGCGCTCGACGCCAAGCCCGAGCGAGTGCTGGCGCTCCTCGCCCACCCGCTGGTGCGCCTCGGCCTGACCCGCGCGGAGGTCGAGCGGGCGGCGAGCGCGCTCGAGATCGGCGTCTTGCGCGGCCCGGCCCCGGCCAAGGGCTTTTCGGGCATCGAGGAGGCGCTCCGCCTCGCCCGGACCGAGGAGCGGCCGCACGATCCTCGCCCGCGTCGGCGCCTGACCGCCGAGGAGTGGGAGGCGGCCGACGAGCTGCTGCTGCGCCTCTCGGTCGCCTTCCGGGATTTTTTCGCCGACGAGGACGACGCCCCCGACGACCTGATCGCCATCGCGCAGCGCCACCGCGCCACCTGCGACCTCCTCATGGAGGGCCCCGAGCCCGACGAGGACGAGGAGGTCGACGCCTCGGTCACGGTGCTCGACGCCCTGTTCGACGACATGGAGCTGGCCGAGCCCGGCTTGCTGGCCGGCCGCTTCTCCGATTATCCCGCCTTCTTCACCGCCCTCGCCCGCGAGCGCGTGGTGTCGCGGCGCAATGCCAGCCCGCATCCGCGGCTGCGCATCCTCGGCCTCCTCGAGGCGCGGCTCCTCTCCGTCGATCGGGTGGTGCTCGGCGGTCTCGACGAGGGCGTGTGGCCGCCCAAGGCCGAGACCGACGCCTTCCTCAACCGGCCGATGCGCCACCGCGTCGGCCTGCCCTCGCCGGAGAAGCGCCTCGGCCAGACCGCGCACGACTTCGTCCAGGCCCTCGGCTGCTCCGACGCCGTCGTCACCCGGGCGCACAAGCGCGAGGGCGCGCCGACCGTGCCGTCGCGCTTCCTCCAGCGCCTGCGCGCCTTCGCGGGCGAGGGGGCGTGGGCCGGCCTCGTGCAGGGCGGGCAGCGCTTCCGGGCGCTCGCGGCCGCACTCGATGCCGGCACGGAGCCGCTGCCGCCGCGCCTGCGCCGGCCGGCGCCCCGGCCCGACCCGGCCCTCTTCCCGCGCTCGCTCAGCGTCACCGAGATCGAGACCCTGGTGCGCGACCCCTACGGGATCTTCGCCCGCCACGTGCTCGGCCTCGACGCGCTCGAGCCGGTGGCGGTGCAGCCGAGCGCCAGCGACCGCGGCACCATCGTGCACAATGTGCTCGGCGGCTTCGCCGAGCGGTACCCGGAGGCGCTGCCCGCCCCCGACCAGGCCGAGCAGGTCCTCTACGCGCTCGCCGCCAACGCCTTCGCGCCGATCTCGGACGCCTATCCGGAGCTCTACGCCGAGTGGTGGCCGCGCTTCGTGCGGCTGGCCGACGCGTTCCTCGCCTGGGAGGCGGAGCGCCGCCCCGGCCTCCGGCGCGTGGACGCGGAATCCGGCGGGCGCTGGACGCTCGAGATCCCGGGCGGCCACGTCCTGACCCTGCGCGCCCGGGCCGACCGGATCGAGACCCGCCGCGACGGCGGCCACACCATCATCGACTTCAAGACCGGCCAGCCGCCAAGCACCCGCGAGGTCTTCGCCGGCTTCTCGCCCCAGCTGACCCTTGAGGCTGCGATGCTGCGGGCCGGCGCCTTCCGGGGCCTCGATCCGGCGCGCGACACGCCCGACCTGCTCTACATCCGGGCCGGCGGCGGCAAGACGCCCCTCGATCCCGTGCCGCTCAAGGCCCCGCGGGGCGACGGGCGCACGCTTCCCGATCTGGTCGAGGCTCATGTCGCGGGCTTGCGCCAGCTCGTCGGCGCCTTCATGGCCGGCGAGGCCGCCTACCTGTCGCGGCCCTATCCGAAATACGCCAAGGCCTATTCCGACTACGACCACCTGGCGCGGGTCAGGGAATGGTCGTTGGTCGAGGGGGAGGAGTGATACCGTCTCCGTCTGGTCAGTTCCGACGCAAGTCGAGCGCGGGATCCCCTCTCCGGGCGATGCCGGGCTTGCCAGAGATCCTTGCCCGGTATCGCTGCAAGGTGTGGGAGAGGGGTAGGGGCGATCGAAGATCGCGCGAGGGTGCCTCGGCTTGCGAGTAGAGCCGAGATCGTCGTGTTGGCAGCTCGACGGTTCAGGGTCATCGCGGAGACCGAGCCACCCTCACGCGGGATCTTCGATTCCCACGGCCCCTGTCCCACTCGGGAGAGGGGAGACGCGCTCGATCTTTACCTAAGCGGATCGAGCGGACATCGTATGACGCGAGCCCTGGTCCCCTTGCACGGGCGCCGCAGGCTCGGTGCGCCGCGCGACCGGCGCTCCGGAATTTCCCTAGCGTCATTCCACCGTCCGTAACCGAACATTAAGGTTACCGAGACATGATCCTGCCAGCGGCACGGCAAATTTTGCCGATCGACCAGCCGAGGGGCGGCCCAGATGCGTTTCGCGAGCTTTGGTTTTCTCGTCGGCAGTGTTCTGGTCAGCCTGAGCGTTGCGGCGACGACGACCGCGCGGGCCGCTGACCTCGATTTCGGTGCCCTGCGCGGCAGCGAATTCGAACCGGCCGCCGCGCCGGTCGTCGATGTCTGGGACGGCATCTATGTCGGCGGTCACGGTGGCTGGTCGAGCGCGAGCTTCGGCTTCGGCAACGTCTTCCAGTCGACGGTCGCCCAGGCCCTGCGCGCCACCGCGATCGAATCCACCCTCAGCGCCTCCACCTTGCTGCACGCGCGGGACGCGCGGCGGGACGGGACGACCTTCGGCGCCTACGCGGGCGTGAACTACCAGTTCGACGAGACCGTGATCGGCGTCGAGGTCGACTACACCCATTCCGGCTTGAGGGGCCGCAGCAGCGACGCCATCGGCCGCGAGATGGTCGACGCCACAGGCTATCTCAGAGGAGCCGACCTCTCCGGCGACGCGACGACGCAGATCAAGGACTACGCCACAATCCGGGCCCGCGTCGGCTACACCGTCGCCGGCTTCATGCCGTTCCTGACCGGCGGCTTCGCCATCGGCCGGGCCCAGATCGCCGAGACGGTGGCGGTGCGCGGCTACGAGTACGATCAAGCGGCCTATCGCAGCAACCAGGCGCTCACTCCCCCCGCAAAACCGGTCTATGTCGGCCATTCCGGCTACACGACCTTCTCTCAGGACAATCCCGGCAGCAGCGTCCTCGCCCCACCGGACATCTTCACGCCGTCCAAGGAGAAGATCGTCGGCGGCATCGCGGCGGGCGCGGGCCTGGAATACGCCATCACCCCGAACCTGCTGCTGCGGGCGGAGTACCAGTACATCCTGTTCAACGATTTCGACGGCCACAAGCTGAACGTCAACACCGTGCGGGGCGGCGCGGCGGTGAAGTTCTGACCGATCGGGCTTGCGGGCGGCTCATACGCGCATCACCTTCAGTTGCCGCCCGGAAAGAGGCGGAGCAGGTGGGAGGTTCCGGATGCAGCGTCTGGCCGGCAAGGTCGCCCTGGTCACGGGCGGCGCGCGGGGCATCGGCCTCGCGATCGCGCGGCGCTTCGCCCGCGAGGGCGCGGCGGCGGTGATCCTCGCCGATCGCGACGAGGCGGAGGCCGCGCGTGTGGCCCCGGAGAACCCGGCCTTCCATCCCTGCCTCCTCGACGTGACCAGCAACGAGGACTGGGCCAGGGCCGTCGACCGCACGGTCGGCCGCCACGGCGGCCTCGACGTGCTGGTCAACAATGCGGGCATCGCGGTCGTCGGTTCGATCGAGTCGGTCAGCCTGGAGGACTGGCACCGCGTCCAGTCGGTCAATGTCGACGGCACCTTCCTCGGCTGCCGCCACGCCGTGCGGGCGATGAAGCCGCCGGCCGGCCGCGGCGGGACGATCATCAACCTCTCGTCGGTCTCGGGCATCGTCGGCGGGCACAACCTCGCGGCCTACAACTCCTCGAAGGGGGCGGTGCGGCTCCTCACCAAGTCGGTCGCGCTGCACTGCGCGCGGCAGGGCTACGGTGTGCGCTGCAACTCGATCCATCCGGGCTTCACCGAGACCGACATGCTGCGCGATCTCGCCGCCGGCAGCCGCTACAGCCCGGAGGAGCTGCGCCAGCGCCTTCAGGCCTCGGTGCCGCTCGGCCGCAACGCCGCCGCCGAGGAGATCGCGGGCCTTGCCGCCTACCTCGCCTCGGACGAGGCCGGCTTCGTCACCGGGGCCGAGATGGTGATCGACGGCGGCGTCACGGCGCAATAACGCCCGTTTCCCAAAAAGTCCGATCCCAGCGGCAGGCCGGCCCCTCTACAGATCGGCGATTCGCCGCTATTTGTATGCGCCGCAGCAAAATCGACCGGAGACCTGACCGATGTCCGCCCAGGCCGCCCCCGCCCCGACCGATCTCGTCACCCTGGCGCAGGACGCCGGCCTCGCCGCCAAGGCCCTCGCGGCGGATGCGGCGCGGCGCGTGCGCGCCGGCCTGCTCGGGCCCGACGGCCGCCTCTCGGCCGAGCGCCTGGAGGCCGAGCAGCACGCCGCCCACGGCCTCGCCTGGCTCTCGACCTACGCCGAGGCGATCACCCAGCTCGGCAACTATGCCGCCCACCTCGCCGCCCAGGGCCGCCTCGGCGAGACCGAGACGCTCCTCGTGCGCATCGGCCTCGGCGAGTACCTGGAGCAACTCTTCGGCGGCATCCCGATGAGCCAGGGCGAGATGGTGCGCCCGACCTCGTCGCTCGGCCTCAAGGCCCAGGAAGTCGCGCGCCACCGCTCGGACTCCGTCGAGACCCTGATCGCGGAGGGCAACACCGCCGCCAACCGCGCCGCCCTGGTGCGGCTGATCCGCGAGGGCCAGGGCTCCGCCACGGTGGGCGAGACCGGCCTCGACGAGGACATGGAGGCGATCCGCACCGAGATGCGCCGGTTCGGCCAGGCCGAGGTCGCGCCCCACGCCCACGAGTGGCACCAGCAGAATGCCTACATCCCGCTCGAGATCATCGGCCAGATGGCCGAGCTCGGCGTGTTCGGGCTGACCATCCCGGAGGAGTACGGCGGCATGGGCCTGCCGAAGATCTCGATGTGCGTGGTCTCGGAGGAGTTGTCGCGGGCCTATATCGGCGTCGGCTCGCTCGGCACCCGCTCGGAGATCGCCGCCGAGCTGATCCTCGGTGGCGGTACCGAGGAGCAGAAGCAGCGCTTCCTGCCGAAGATCGCCTCCGGCGACATCCTGCCGACCGCCGTGTTCACCGAGCCGAATACCGGCTCCGACCTCGCGTCCCTGCGCACCAAGGCGGTCAAGGACGGCGACACCTGGCGCATCACCGGCAACAAGACCTGGATCACCCATCCGGTCCGTGCCGACCTGATGACCGTGCTGGTGCGCACCAAGCCCGAGGAGCCGGGCCACAAGGGCCTGTCGCTGCTGCTGGGCGAGAAGCCCCGCGGCACCGACGAGGATCCCTTCCCGGTCGACGGCCTGTCGGGCGGCGAGATCGAGGTGCTCGGCTATCGCGGCATGAAGGAGTACGAGCTCGCCTTCGACGGGTTCGCGGTGCCGGAGGGCAACCTGCTCGGCGGGGTCGAGGGCAAGGGCTTCGCCCAGCTGATGCAGACCTTCGAATCGGCCCGCATCCAGACCGCGGCCCGCGCGGTCGGCGTCGCCCAGTCGGCCCTCGATGTCGGCCTGCGCTACGCCGAGGAGCGGGTGCAGTTCGGCAAGCCGCTGGTCTCGTTCCCGCGGGTCGCCGACAAGCTCGCCATGATGGCGGTCGAGATCGCCATCGCCCGCCAGCTCACCTACTTCGCCGCGCACCAGAAGGACGAGGGCAAGCGCTGCGACCTGGAGGCCGGCATGGCGAAGCTGCTCGCCGCCCGCGTCGCCTGGGCGGCGGCCGACAACGCCTTGCAGATCCACGGCGGCAACGGCTTCGCCCTCGAATATCCGGTGAGCCGCCTGCTCTGCGACGCCCGCATCCTGTCGATCTTCGAGGGGGCGGCCGAGATCCAGGCCCAGGTCATCGCCCGGCGCCTGCTCGAAGTGCAGTGAGGGCCAAGCTCTCGCTGAGAGCGGTGCTGGAAAAAAGGGGCCGCGGGATCCCCTCTCCCGTTTGGGAGAGGGGTAGGGGCGATCGAAGATCGCGCAGGGTGGCTCGGCCTCCGTGTAAGGCTGAGACCATTGAGTTGCGCAGCTTCACCCTGAGTGTTTAATTCTGAACCCGAGCCACCCTCACGCGGGATCTTCGATCCCCACGGCCCCTCTCCCACACGGGAGAGGGGAGACGCGCGTTATATTTTCCGAACAGATTAAGCAGAACCCATCCTACTTCGTGATCTTCACCGAGACCGGGTCGCTCGTCGGAAACGTTTCCTCCAGCGCCTCGTCGAGGCGCTCGTTGAGCTTGCTCTGCTGGTTCTCCGGCCGCGCCTTGTCCTCCGGCGAGGCGCTGTCGCGGCGGAAACCCGCCTGATCCTGGTTCGGGGTCTTGGTGTCGTTGCCCATCGGGGCCTTCCTCCAATAGGGCGTCCCGGCCAAGGGACGGACTGCCCAGCTAACGCGCAGGCCCCCGGCGTGTTGCGTCCGGATGGTCGTTTAACCGGGCGGTGGCGCCGCGCGGGCTAGGATCGCGGCACGAGAGGGCTCCTCCCATGCACGCCGCCATCCTGACGAATTTCGCCACGCCGAAGGGCGGTGCCGAGAAGGTCGCGATCGAATCCGCCCGCGGTCTCGCCGAGGCCGGCGTCGAGGTCACGCTGATTCACGGGGCCGACGGGCCGGCCGACCCGATGCTCGATCATCCGGGCATCCGGCGGGTGGGGTTGGGCCTCACCGACGTGTGGGAGCGCCCGGCCTGGCGCGGCGCGGTCGAGGGGATCTGGAACCGCGAGGCGGCCCGGCGCCTCGGCGCGGCTTTGGCGGCCCTGCCGGTGCGGCCCGACGTGCTGCACCTGCACCAATGGACCCGCGCGCTCTCGCCGGCGATCTTTCCGGTGCTCGCCCGCACCGGGATCCCAGTCGCGGTCACGCTGCACGATTACTTCCTGGTCTGCCCGAACGGCGTCTATTACCGCTTCGACAAGGCCGAGCCCTGCGGCCTGCGCCCGTTCTCGCCCGCCTGCCTTGCAGCGCCGTGCGATCCGCAATCGCGGGTGCACAAGGCGGTGCGGGTGGCCCGCGCCCTGGCGCAGGTGGCGGCGATCGCGCGGTGCTTCCCGGCCCTCGATCTCGTCCACGTCTCCGACGGCAGCCGGGCGCGGCTCGAACCGATGATGCGGGGCGCCCCGTTCCGCCACCATCGGATCGACAACCCGGTCCGGGTGGCGCGCACCACCCCGGCCGATCCGGCCGCCGGCGACGCGATCGCCTTCGTCGGCCGCTTCACCCGCGAGAAGGGCGCCGACCTCGTGGCGCAAGGAGCCCATCGGGCGGGCCTGCCGTCGCTGTTCATCGGCGACGGGCCGCTCGCCGACGAGTTGCGCGCCGTGCCGGGGGCCGAGGTGATCGGCTGGCGCGCGCCCGCCGAGGTCGAGGCGCTGCTGCGCGCCCGGGCCCGCGCCGTCGCGGCGCCGGCGCGCTGGCTCGAGACCGGGCCGCTGACGATCTACGAGGCGCTCGCCGCCGGCATCCCGGCGGTCGCCTCCGACCGGGCCGGCGCCGGCGAGAAGATCCGGGACGGTGAGACCGGCTTCGTTGTCGGGCCCGACGTCGCGGCGCTCGCCGAGGTGTTCGGCCGGCTGCGGGACGACGCCCTGGTGCGCCGCCTCGGCGAAGCGGCCCATGCGCGCTACTGGGACGCGCCGATGACGCTCGCCGCCCATGCGGGCGCGCTGCGCGACCTCTATGCGGGGATGATCGGTGCGGCCGAGGCGCCCTCTTTTCAGCGCAAAGCTGTCATGTGAGAGAGCACCCAGACACGCAAGGACCCGAATGCCGATGCACCGCCCGACGACCTCCCTGCTGCTCGCCGCGCTCCTTCTCGGGGTCGCCCGACCGGCGGCCGCGCAGGCCGAGTCGGTGCCGCCGTTCCGCGCCCTCCAGGAGACTCGGCAGGACAACCGGGCCGTCCCGGAATCGAAGGCGCAGGTGCAGCTCTCCTTCGCGCCGCTGGTCAAGCGGGCGGCGCCGTCGGTGGTCAACGTCTACGGCACCCATGTCGAGAAGCGCGCCGCCAATCGCGGCGCCATGGACGAGTTCCTGCGCCGCTTCTTCGGCGACGCGGGCCCGAACCTGCCGCAGGAGCGGGCGCAGCGCTCCCTCGGCTCGGGCGTGATCGTCGACGCCTCCGGGCTGATCGTCACCAACAACCACGTCATCGAGAACATGAACGAGGTGAAGGTGGCGCTGAACGACCGGCGCGAGTTCGAGGCGCAGATCCTGCTGCGCGACCCCCGCACCGACCTCGCCATCCTGAAGATCAAGAGCCCGGGCGGCGGCCTCACGCCGATGGAGATCGGCGATTCCGAGCACCTGCAGGTCGGCGACTTCGTGATCGCCATCGGCAACCCGTTCGGCGTCGGCCAGACGGTGACGCAGGGGATCGTCTCGGCCCTCGCCCGCACCCAGGTCGGCTCGGCCGATTACCAGTTCTTCATCCAGACCGACGCGGCGATCAACCCGGGCAATTCCGGCGGCGCGCTCGTCGACCTCAACGGCGGCCTCGTCGGCATCAACACGGCGATCTACTCGCAATCCGGCGGCAGCCACGGCATCGGCTTCGCGATTCCCGCCAGCATGGTCAAGGCGGTGGTGGAGACCGCCAAGGGCGGCGCCAAGACGGTGCGCCGGCCCTGGCTCGGCGCCCGGCTCCAGCACGTGACGCCGGACATCGCCGACAGCGTCGGCCTCGACCACCCGACCGGGGTGCTGGTGGCCTCGATGCAGGCGAAGAGCCCGGCCGAGGAGGCGGGCCTGAAGCGCGGCGACGTGATCCTGGCGGTGGACGGCCAGTCGGTCGACGATCCGGAGGCCTTCGGCTACCGCTTCGCGCTGAAGGGCATCAAGGGCGAGACCAAGCTCACGGTCCTGCGCGGCGCCACCCGCACCACGGTGCCGGTGCGCCTGGGACCGGCGCCGGAGACGCGGCCCCGCGACACCCTGAAGGTGAAGAGCCGCTCGCCCTTCCTCGGCGCCACGGCCGTCAACCTGTCGCCGGCGGTGGCCGAGGACCTGCAGCTCGACCTGCCGGCGCAGTCGCAGGGCGACGGCGTCATCATCGCCGAGGTCGAGAGCGGCACCCTCGCCAACCAGGCCGGCCTGCAGAAGGGCGACCTCGTGGTGGCGGTGAACGGCGCGCCGGTCTCCACCACCAAGGACCTCGATCGCATGACCCGCACCCCCGCTCCGATGTGGGAGGTGACGATCAGCCGGGGCGGGCAGCAGCTGACCTCGGTGTTCAGGGGGTAGGAGCCCCCTCGACGGCCACGCCCCCTTTCCCGGATCTCCTTCCGCTTCGCTGCAGTCGTCCGGGAAAGGGGCGGAGTGTTCGCTGGAGGTGCTAACGCAACTCTACGACCGCACTTCCCGCTTCGCGACGAAGTTGATCTCGTCCACCAGCACGTCCTTGACGACGTCGCCCCCTAAGCGCTCGTTCACCTTCGCCCGCACCTCGGCCAGCCGCTTGGTGATGTCGTATTTCGCCAATTTCCGGAAATCGAGGGCCGTGTCGCCGTAGATCTGGCGGAAGGCCTCGTCGACCACGAAGGCGTTGGGCGGCACCGGCAGGGTGTGCATCAGCTTGGCGTCCGCCGTGAAGACCAGCACGGCGATGACGTAGCCCTGCACCCGCCCGTCGGCGATCATCGGGATGTTGATCGGCGCGAGCTTCTGGTACTGCAAGCCCTCGAGGTACGGCTCGGTCTTCTTTCCCGAGAAGATGCCGCCGCCGAAGGTCACCGCGCCGTAGCAGGAGGCGATGGTGACGGCGCAGATCCACAGGCCGGTGATCAGGATCTTCATGGCCGGGGGCTCGTCCGCGCCGAGTAGGTGCCGTCGGAATCCGCGGCCAGCGCGACCTGGGTCAGGGTGTCGTCGATCTCCTCCAGCGCCCGCAGGTGCAGGGCGACGACCTGCTGGTTGCGGGCGAGCTTGTCGCGCAGGCGCGCCAGGTGGATCGCCACGGTGGCGTCGAGCGCCGCGACGTCGAGGCCGCGGGTGAGGCGGGTGAGTTCGAGGAGGCCCTGGCTCTTGCGGCGGTTGAGGTCGTCGAGGTCGGCGGGGGCATGCGCCTCCAGCGCCTCGGTCTCCTCCTCGACGACGGCTTCGAGCCGCTTGATGCAGGCGAGCAGCATGGCGGTCACACCTTGGCCGCGGGATTGGCGGCGTCCGCCGGCGCGGTGGCCGGAGTGTTGGGATGGGCGGCGTTCAGCATCTTGGCGATGCCGATGCCGCCGGCCTTGGCGATCTGGGTCCCGATCTGCTCGGCCAGCATCGACTTCCAGATGCCGCCGGCATTGCCCTTGCCGTACACCGTCTCGGACTTCTCCGGCATCATCGCCTCGACGAATTGCTGCAGCACCAGCCCCTCGAACTTCTTGTAGGGATCGCTGCCGGCGCCGGTGAGCGCGGTCTGGTTCTGCATGGTCAGGAGTGTGCCGCGGGCATCGAGCGGCATATGGGTCGAGAGCCCGACGTCGCGGGCCGCGTCCGCGAAGGCGGTGGCGCCGGCGCTGCCCGGCTGCGACAGCTTGGCGGCGGCCTCCTGGTAGCGCGACGGATCGGCGGCCCGGGCCACGTCGAGCACGATGTCGGAGGGCGGGGAGATGCTCATCGGCAGCCGGGTCCGGATTGAAGGGTGAACGAGGTCTTAGCGGCCCTGGCTTACGGGAGGCTTGCGTCGGGACGGGCGGGACGCGCGGCCAGGCCGTCGAGGCGTTCGAGGTCGTCGCGCTTGTCCGCCTCGCGGCGATGGTCGTCGGCCCTACGCTCGGCGAGTGCCTCGGCCCGCTTCTGGGCGAGGCCGCGCTCGCGGACGGCGTCGGCCTGCGCGGCGGCCTGCGCCTCGACCGCGGTGGCTTGCGCGGCGAGCCCGCGCAGGCGCCGGGCGGTCGCCTCCAGCAGCATCGGGCCGTGATCGGAGGAGGCGAGGGCCGCGAGCAGCCGCACCCGGTCGGCCTCGATCCCGGCGGCGCGCTCGCGCGTGGCGGCGAGCTCGATCTCCGCCGCGCGGCGCATCTGCTCCTGCACCGTGACGAGGCGCTGCGCGCGCTTCAGCCGGTCGCCGGTCGTCCTCATCCGCGCACCAGCCAGGCCGCGTAGCCGAGGAGGAACTGCGTCATGAACTCGCCCGCGAGATAGTAAAGCATGAGGAGACCGCCGAACATCACGAACGGCGTGGCGACGAAGTAGACCGGAATCGTCGGCGTGAGCTTGTTGACGAAGCCCGCCGCCAGGTTGACCAGGATCGCGTAGATGATGAACGGCGCGGTGATGCGCAGCCCCAACATGAAGGCGCTGGCGACCTGGTCGACGATTCGGGTCAGCATCAGCTGGCTACCGAGCCCCTCGCCGGGCGGGATGCGGGCGTAGGACTCGACGAGGCCGCGAAACAGCTCCCAGTGCAGGTCGGCGGCGAAGAGCAGAGCGGTCGCGGTGAGCAGGATCAGCCCCTCGACCGCCGGCACCGGGTCGGTGCCCTCGACCGGCGAGCCCGGCATGCCGCCGAAGCCCACCATGGTCGAGGTCGCGTTCATCACCGTCTCCAGCACCAGGATGAAGATCCGGCCGAGGAAGCCGATCATCAGCCCGGTCAGGGTCTCGCTGACGATCCAGGCGAGCGTCTGCATCGGCATCTGGCCGGCGAGGCGCGGCTCGAATTGCGGCACGATCAGGGGGGCGATGGCCAGCGAGACGGCGCCGGCGATCAGGAGCCGGACCTGTTGCGGCACCCGCGGGCTCGAGAGGCCCGGCACGACGAGCAGGCAGCCGCCGACGCGGCAGAAGATCAGGAAGACGGCGAGGAAGCTGTCCGGCCCGATCTTCGTCACGAGACGGTGCCCAGGGACTTGATCTCGACGCCGCGGGCGATCTCGAGATGCGAGAGCACCGGCAGGGTCGGGAAGATGCGCTCGATGATCATCCGCACGTAGGGCCGCGCGTCCGGGGCGGTGACGAGGGCGAAGCCGTGCACCTCGCGCATCCGGGCGCGGATCGCCTCCGAGGCCTCGGTGCCGAACTGCTCGACGAGGCGCGGGTCGATGTCGAACTCCACCACCTCGCCCTTGGCGTCGCGCTTCAGGCTCTGGTGGAACGACAGGTCCCAGCTGGCGCCGAGGCGCAGGACGCTGAGCACGCCGTTCTCGGCGAGGTCGCCGCAGATCTGCTGCGCCATGCGCATCCGCACGTGCTCGGCGATCTGCTCGGACCGGCGCGCATGCGGAGTGATCTCGGCGATGGCCTCCAGGATCAGGTGCAGGTTGCGGATCGACACCCGCTCGGCGAGCAGCAGCTTCAGCACCGCCTGCAAGCCCGAGTAGGAAATCTGCGACGGGCAGATCTCGTCGAGCAGGCGCTTGTACTCGGGATCGAGCCGGTCGAGCAGGCCGCGCATGTCCTTGTAGGAGAGGAATTGCGGCAGGTTGTTGCGGATCACCTCGGAGAGGTGGGTGAGCAGCACCGAGGCGCCGTCGATCGGCTCGAAGCCGCCGCGGCGGACCTCGCCGGCATAGGAATCCATCACCCACAGCGCCTTGAGGCCGAAGGCGGGCTCGCGCACCTCGTCGCTCGGCACGTCGGGCTTCGGCCCGTCGCCGACCACCACCAGCATCTCGCCGGGTCGGATCTCCTGGCTCGCCGCCACGGTGCCGTGGATCAGGATCTGGTAGCTCTTCGGCGGCAGGGCGAGGTTGTCCGAGACCTTGATGTCCGGCACCACGAAACCGTATTGGCGGGCGAACTTGCGCCGCATCTTGGCGACCCGGTGGGTCAGCTCGGCTTGGCTAGCCTGGATCTGCGAGGCGGCCTGGCGGCCGAGGCAGAGCTCGATCTCCGGGGTCTTGAGCGAGTCCTTGACCGAATCCTTCTCCTTCGCCTCGGCCTGCTTCACCGCCTCCTCGGCCCTGGCCTTGGCTTCGGCCGCCTTGGCCTGGGCCTGGAGCCGGCGGGGGATGGTGCGGGCGACGAAGAACAGGAGGCCGCTGAGCGCCGTGAAGGGCAGGAAGGGCAGGCCCGGCACGAGGGCGAACACGCCCATCATCGCCGCCGCGACGAGGAGCGCCCGCGGATAGGCGCCGAGCTGCCCGATCACCGCCTGCTCGGCGGTGCCCCGCGTGCCGCCCTTCGAGACCAGCAGGCCGGCGGCCAGCGAGACGATGAGCGCCGGGATCTGCGAGACGAGGCCGTCGCCGACCGAGAGCTTGGTGAAGATGTCGGCGGCGGTGCCGAGCGGCAGGCCGTGCCGCGTCGTCCCGATGATGATGCCGCCGAAGACGTTGACCGCGATGATGATGAGCGAGGCCACCGCCTCGCCGCGCACGAATTTCGAGGCGCCGTCCATCGAGCCGAAGAAGGCGCTCTCCTCCTCCAGTTCGCGGCGTCGCCGCTGCGCCTCCTTGTCGTCGATCAAGCCGGCATTGAGATCGGCGTCGATCGCCATCTGCTTGCCGGGGATCGCGTCGAGGGTGAAGCGGGCGCCGACCTCCGCGATGCGGGTCGCGCCCTTGGTGATGACGAGGAAGTTGACCGTGATCAGGATCAGGAAGACCACGATCCCGATCACGAAGTCGCCGCTCATCACGAACTGCGAGAAGCCCTGGATGACGTGGCCGGCGGCGTCCACGCCCTTCTGGCCGTTGGCCAGGATCAATCGCGTCGTGGCGATGCCGAGCGCCAGCCGCAGGAGGGTGGCGATCAGCAGGACGGTCGGGAAGGACGAGAATTCGAGCGGCTTCTGGATCCAGAGGGCCACCATCAGGATCAGCACCGACAGGGCGATCGAGAAGGCGAGCCCGACATCGATGAGGACCGCCGGCACCGGCAGGAACAGCACCGCCAGGATCGCCACGATGCCGGCCGCGAAGCCGAAATCCCGCCGCGACTTGCGCTCGACCGCCACTGCCGCGCCCACCGCCATGATCCCACCACCCTCCGCGGATTGTCGCGGACGGGTGTGCCACGGCTAGCTTGCGCGGGGGTTGGGGCCCTCAGAACCCCGTCGCGATCCGCCCGTAGGCGGCCTCCGCGAAGGCGTGGATCTGCCCGCCGACGAAGGTGCCGGTGACGAGGAGGACGAGCAGGATCACCACGATCTTCGGCACGAAGGTCAGGGTGACCTCCTGGACCTGGGTGAGCGCCTGCAGCAGCGCCACCGCGATGCCGACCAGCATCGCGGCGCCGACCGCCGGACCCGCGGCGACGATCACCGTCCAGATCGCGGCGCGGACGAGCTCGAGGGCGTCGACCTCGCTCATGACGGGACTCCTTCGGTGCCCTCTAGAGCACTGCACGATCGCGTTGCCATCGCGAAGTGCTCCAGGTGTTTGATTTTAGCGCATTTTCTTCGTCCAACCGGCGGCCGCTTGGTCGGAAAATGCTCCAGGGCTGCCGGCCTATTGTATCACGACGCCGGAGGTCAGCAGCACGTCCTGGCCGCTGGTCAGCCGCGCCAGCGCCCCGTCGGCCGTCACCCGCACGGACTGGACGGTGCCGGTCTGGGTGCCGTCGGCCGAGGTGAGGGTGCGGCCGATCACCGTATCGGCCTGGTCGAGGAAGCTCGAGGCGAGCAGCGAATCGAGCTTCGTGTTGGTCTTCGTCGCCTGCTCGACCTGCGAGAAGGTGGCGAGCTGGCCGACATACTCGGTCGAATCCATCGGCTTCGTCGGATCCTGGTTCTTGAGCTGCGCCATCAGCAGCGTCAGGAAGGTGTCCGAGTTCATCTTGGCGGCGAACGAGCTGCCGGCCTTGGCGGCGGCCGCGGTCGCAGTGGTGCCCGCGCTCGAGGTGGCGCTGGTGGTGGTGTCGACGGTCATTCAGGCCTCGGGCTCTCGGGCGGGCAGGGCGGAGGGGGCGGCGCGGCGGCTCACCGCCGGGGGCCGCACGGTGGCGCGCTCGCGGGGCCGGTCGGCCACGCGGGTGCGGCGGGCCAGCGCGGTCAGGCCCGGGCCGGGCACCGGGGCGGCGGGCGCCTCCCCGGCGCTCATCAGCGCGGCTTCGAGGGGGTAGAGCCCGCGGATCAGCTTCAGCGCCTCGAACAGGCGGCCGCCCTCGATCAGCGCGTGGGCGGCGGCGAGGCCGTCGCGCAGGGCCGCCTCGCCGGTCGCCGCCAGCAGGCCGTCGCGGAGGCCGTCGTAGAGGGCCCGCGCCGCCTCGGCCTGGCCGGGATCGATCAGCATGGTCTGGGCGGCGAAGTAGAGCTGGCGCAGGGGCGTCGTCGCGTCCTCGGCCTGCAGCACGTGGCTCTCGAGCAGGAAGGTCGCGTCGTTCAGGAGCTCGACCGCGACCTTCCGGTCGACCCGCAGCACGGCGCCGTTGATGTAGATCCGCTCTCCGGCGCGCAGCGACAGGCGCATGGCGCGGCTCACCGGAGCCCGTCGCGGATCGAGGTGTTCACCTCGATCAGCGCGGCGAGGCTGCGCTCGGGCGAGCTCAGCACGGCACCCGCCTCCTGCATGGTCCAGGCGCCGATCGACACGAGGTCGTCGCGCAGGGCCGGGGGCAGGGCGTTGTCGGGACCCAGGAGGTCGGCGATCAGGACGTTCCACAGATCCTGGACGTAGCCGACCGCGGCGGTCCGCTCCGGCCCGGCGAGGCCGCGGGCCTCGACGTCGCGCAGGAGGGTGAGGGCCCGATCGAAGGCGGCGCGCTCGCGCTCGCGGCCGACCTCGGGCGCGTCCTCCAGGATCTCGGAATAGGAAAAGCGATACATCGGGCCGATGCCTCGTCGGTCTGGTGTCTTGCGCGTCGGCGCGCGGCGCGGGAGTGGACGGCGGGTCGCCGGGCGCTTACGCGACGTATTTCAGGAGCGACAGCTCCTGGATCTGCGCGGTCAGCGAGTAGGACATCTGGAGCTGGGTCTTGGCGGCGGTGAACCGGGTCTGGGCCTCGGTCGGGTCGACCTCTTCGAGGCCGGCGATCTCCGTCTTGATGCGGGCGGATTGGGCGTCGAGTCGGGTATTGGCGTCGGTGATCCGCGACTGGCTGCGGCCGAGATCGGCCTGGAGCGAGACCAGCCCGGCGCTGGCCTGGCTCAGCAAGCCCATCGCCCGGTCGGAGACGACGGCCTGGGCGTCGGCCGAGAGGCCGGTGAGGCCGAGCCCCGACACGATCGCGGCTTGCGCGAGCTGGCGGAACGCCGTCCCGTTGGCGCTGACCGACGTGGTGACGGTCTCGCCGAGGGAAATCCGGCTGGTCACGGCCGTGTCCGAGGCCTGCGACCAGGTGGTGCCCCAGCTCGGGTCGGCGAACTGGGCCGCGAGCGTCCCCTCGAGGAAGCTCTTGATCTGCGGCGCCGTCAGGGTGGCGGCCCGGGCATCGTCCGGCGGGAAGCCGAAGGCGGCCTGGAACGCCGTCGTCGCGGCGGTCTTGGCATCCGCCACGGCCCCGTCGCGGATCGGATTGGCGCTGGTGTTGATGCCGGAGAACAAGGCCTGCCCGCTCGCCGAGGAATTGAGGAGGCCCGTCAGCGACGCGAGGGTGTCGCCGGCCGAGGCCGCCATCGCGGCGACGCGCTTGTCCGCCGGCAGGCCGGTCAGGCTGGCGAATTGCGCGTCGGCGGATTTCTGCAGCTGCTGCAGGACGGTCTGGCTCGCGCCGAGGCGGAGCGCGGCGAGGCCGTTGCTGTCCTTGAGGGCGGTGATCTCCGCCGCGCTCTGGCGCAGGGACAGGCTGCGGCTGACCTGGCCGCCGAGGGCGAGGCCGACATCCGTGTAGCGTCCCGTGGCGATTTCCTGGGTCGCGTTGGCCATCTCGGCCTGGAGCCGGGCCGAGGCGCTCCGCGGCGCGTTCCACAGGCTGAGGCTGGAGATGTAGCTCGTGGTCATCATGGCGGGCAGGGCTCTGTCTTGCGGGGGCCGGGACGACTCACCGGATCGCGGTCAGGAGGGTCTGGAGCAGGGTATCCACCATGGTCAGGATCTTGGCCGAGGCGGTGTAGGAGCGCTGCAGCTGCAGCATCTGGGCGGTCTCGTCGTCGCCGTTGACGCCGACGGCGTTCGACAGGGCGTCGGTCGCCCGGCTGAGCAGGGTCTTCTGGTAGTCGGCCTCGCCGGACGCGGCCTTGCGGGTCGCTTCGAGCCAGCCGGCGGAATCCGCCGCGAAGCCCGCAAGCGTCGCGGTCTCGTTCAGCGGCGGGCCCGGGGTGAAGCTGCGCGCCGTCGCGAGCCCGTCGGTCAGGGCGCGCAGGCGCCCGGCATAGGCCGCGTCGCTGCCCGGATTCGACCGGTAGGCGCTGCCGTTCATGCCGCCGTCGCGCAAGGCGGTGACGGTGCCGCCGGCCTGCGGATCGGCGGCGGCGTTGAGCGCGATGCGTCCGGCGAGCCCGAGGCTCGAGGTCGGCAGGGTGCCGCCGGAGCCCGCGGTGAACAGGCCGGCCATCGGCCCGACATAGGCCGGGGCGCTGCGGGTATCGGCCTCCTGGAAGGTGTCGACCAGGGCGCCGGCGATGGCGTCGAGCTGGTTCTCGTAGGTGACGGCCGCGTCGTCGCGCAAGGAGACGAGGCCGGCGAGCCGCCCGCTCGCGAGGCGCATCGGGGAACTGGCCCCGGTGACCGGCACCCCGTCGATCGTCACGGCCGCACCGACCGTGCCGGCCGAGAACGCCGCCGTCGGGGTGAAGCTCACGGTCCGGGCACCCCGGTCGAACAGCGCCACGCCGCTGTCGGTGGTGATCGCCATGTCGCCGCCCGGCCGGTCGGAGACCGAGATGCCGATCTCGGCGGAGAGCTGCGACAGGATGCGGTCGCGGTCGTCGAGGCTGTCGCTGACGTCCTGGCCGCTCGCCGTGCCGCGCATCACCGCCTTGTTGGCCAGGTCGAACTGGCCGAGCAGCTCGTTGATCCGCGCGACCGAGTCCGCCATGCCCTGGTCGGCCTGGAGGCGGGCGTCGTGCACCGCCTCCGCCGCGCTGTTGAGGCTCGTGGCGAGGTCGCGGGCGCTCTCGATCGCGTTCCTGGCGAGGACGGCATCGTCCGGGCGGTTGCCGGCGGCCTGGAGCGCCGCGTTGAAGGCGCCGAGCCGTGCGGCCGGCGAACCCGCCTCGCTGGTGTCGCCGACCGTCTTCGACAGGGCGGTGAGGCCGTCGAGCAGGGCCTGGCCCTCGGCGGCGGCCGAAGCCGCCGAGAGCTTGCGGGTGAACAGGGCCGCGTCGCTCGCGCGGGTCACCACGACGCTGGTCCCGCCGGCGCCGCTCACCAGGCTGACGACCTTGCGCGAGTAGCCGGGGTCGTTCGCCCCCGCGGTGTTGCGGGCGGTGGTGGCGATCTGGCTCGACGTCGCGAGGAGCGCCGTGCGTGCCGAATTGAGCGCGAGCGAGAGGCCCATCTGTCAGCTCCGGTTGGCTTGTCTGCCGTTACCGCTTCAGGCTCATCAGGGTGTCCAGCATCTCGTTGCCGGTCGTGAACACCTTCGAGTTGGCGGTGTAGGTCGACTGCGCTTCGATCATCGCGGTGAGCTCGGTGCTGACGTCGACGTTCGACTGCTCGAGAGAGCCCGACAGGATCTTGCCGCGGCCGCCCTGGCTGGCGAAGCCGACCTGGATCGCGCCGGAATCGACCGTCGGCCGGTAGACGTTGCCGGAGCGCGGCTCGAGGTTGTCGGCGCTCGGCACGGTGGCGACCGGGATCTTGAAGGCCGCGAGGCGCGTGCCGTCGTCGAAGGTGGCGTAGACGGTGCCGTCCGCGTCGAACGAGGTGCCGGTCACCGCGGCTGGCGCCTGGCCGTTGGCCTTGCCATCCACGGCGTAGTCGCCGGCGAGCTGGGTCATGGAAGAGAGGTCGAGGGTCATGCCCTGGCCGCCCGGGACGGTCAGGGTCATGGATTTCGGGCCCGTATAGGGACCTGCCGCGGCACCGGTGCCGGTGATCTTGCCCTGGGCGTCGAAGCCGAGCGTGGTGGTCGCCAGCGGCGTGCCGGTCGGCAGGGCCGGGGTGCTGCCCGCGGGCGTCGGGTTGGCGGCGTCGTAGACCGAGGCCGTCCAGGTGTTGTTCGCGTTCTTCGCCAGGTAGACGTCGAGGGTCCGCGCCTTGCCGACGTTGTCGTAGGTCACGAGCGAGTACTTCTTCGAGTACTGGCCGGCGGCGGCGGTGTTCGCGTCGACCGGAAGCTTGCCCGACAGGGTGCCCTCGGTGGTCGGCGTCGCCCGGCTGCTGACCGATTCGAGGCTGATCGGAACCATGTCGGCAACGCCGTTGAGGGTCGTCGAGGGCTCGCCGTTCAGCAGGCTGTAGCCCATCAGGGTCATGCCGGCGGCGTTGGTGAAGTTGCCGCTCGACGCGTCGATCTTGAAGTTGCCGGCCCGGGTCAGGAGCGGCGCACCGGACGGGTCGTTGACGACGAAGAAGCCGTTGCCGTCGATCGCGAGGTCGGACTTCGATGTCGTGGCGTTGATGGTGCCGCCCTCGCTCACCGTGCGCCGCACGGTCGTCTCGACCGAGCCGGAATTGTAGTTGCCCGTCCCGGTATCGGCGATCAGCAGCGAGGAGAACTCCGTCGAGCTGCGCTTGTAGCCCGTCGTGCCGGAATTCTGGATGTTCTCCGCCACGGTCGAGATGCGGTTGGACTGGGCATTCATGCCCGAGACACCGGAGCGGAGCACGCCGATGAGACTCATTGCGGGACCTCGTTCGTCAAAATGCTTCGGATGGGACGCAGGCAGCGTGAGGCTTGCGAGAATGCGATTCGCGAAGCCGGAACTCGGGCTGGAATAGACCCGCACAGGCTTGCGCGGGGCTTGAACGGCGCGGTCGGGGGCGGGCTCGCTGGCATCGCGCAATCAGCCCCGCAGGCTCTGGGCGAGCTCCAGGAACGCGTCCCGGCTCGGCGGCTGGCCCGGATCCTGGCGCAGCGCCTCGTAGATCCGCGGCACCAGGCCGATGGCCTGGTCGAGCTCGGCATCGGTCCCGGCCCGGTAGCCGCCCATCAGGCGCAGGTCCCGGGTCTCCTCGAAGCGCGCCATCATCGCCCGGAGCTTGCGGATCAGGTCGCGCTGCTCGGGCGTCCAGACCTCGGTGGCGAGCCGGGAGATCGAGCCGAGGAGGTCGACCGCGGGATAGCGCCCCTGCTCGGCGATGGCCCGGTCGAGGACGACGTGGCCGTCCAGCGTGCCCCGGATGCTGTCGGCGACCGGATCGTTGTGGTCGTCGCCATCGACCAGGACCGAGAACACGCCCGTGATGGTGCCGCGGCCCTCCAGGCCCGGGCCGGCCCGCTCCAGCAGGCGCGGCAGGTCGGAGAAGACGCTCGGCGGGTAGCCGCGGGCCACCGCCGGCTCGCCGGCCGCCAGCGCCACGTCGCGGGCGGCATGGGCGTAGCGCGTCACCGAATCGACGATCAGCAGCACCGATTCGCCGCGATCGCGAAAGGCCTCGGCGACGGCCAGGGCCACCTTCGGCGCCTGGCGGCGCATCATCGGGCTCTCGTCGCCGGTCGAGACCACCACCACGGCGCGGTCGCGGCTCGGCGCCAGGGCGCCTTCGAGGAACTCGCGCACCTCGCGACCGCGCTCGCCCACCAGGGCGACCACGACGCTGTCGAAGCCGTCGGCGCCGGCCAGCATGGCGAGCAGGGTCGACTTGCCGACGCCGGAGCCGGCGAAGATGCCGATGCGCTGGCCGGCGCAGAGCGGGGTGAACAGGTCGAGCGCCCGGACCCCGGTGCGCAACGGGGCCCGCACCCGGGCCCGGCCGAGCGCCGCCGGCGGGTCGGCGTCGAGGGGGACGGCGAGGGCGCCGGCGCTGAGCGGTCCGGCGCCGTCCACCGGGCGCCCGAGGGCGTCGATGACCCGGCCCTTCCAGCTCGGATCGGGCCGCAGCTCGGCCGGTCCGAGGCGGTGGGCGATGGTGCCGATTCCGGCCTCGATCCGGCTCTCGTAGCCCTTGAGCGTCGCGCCCTCGGCATCGACCCGGACGATCTCGCCGATCTGCGCGCGGCCGTTGGCGGAGAAGCTCATCCGGTCGCCGAGGCGCACGAAGGGCGCGACGCCGCCGATGCGGCAGGCGCTCGCCGTCACCTCGCGGATCGGCCCGCCGATCCGCACCAGGGCCCCGTCCTGCCGGGCCGCCGCCATCGCCTCGGCGAGGCGCGCGATCGGATCCGCCGCGCGAGGGTCCGCGACCATGATCTCAGCTCCCCTGCGGCGAGAGCGACTTCACGGCGCTCTGGAGCGAGGATTCGGCCTCCGCGGTCGCGGTGGCGGCGCTCTCGAAGGCGCGCTGGATGGTGATGAGCTTCGTCATCTCCATGATCGGGTTGACGTTCGAGCCCTCGACGTAGCCCTGGACCACCCCGATGCCGGTGAAGTCCTGCACCGGCCGCGCCGGCAGGCTGGAGGTCACGGCGTTGCCGGGCGCGCGGGCGAGCGTGCCCTTCTTGTCGAGGGTGAACAGGCCGAGCGACCCGACCTGGTTGGTGCCCTGATAGATGCTGCCGTCGCGCCCGATGGTCGGCGGGCCCTGCTGCGGATCGAGGAGGAGGGGCGAGCCGCCGGGATCGAGCACCGGCTGCCCGGTGAGGGTGCGCAGCTGCCCGGTGGCATCCATCGTGAGGCGCCCGTCACGGGTGTAGGCCGGACCGGACGTCCCGCCGATGCCGAACCACGCATCGCCCTGGATCGCGACGTCGAGGGGCGCCTCGGTCTTGGTGATCTGCCCGGAGGCCCGCGACAGGTAGGTGTCGTTCGAGCTCACGAAGGCCACCGCGCCCTTGGTCGCCTGGGCGAGCAGGGCCGAGAACTTCATCTCCTCGGCGCGGAAGCCCACGGTCGCCATGTTGGCGACGTTGTTGGCGGTGGTGTTCAGGCGCTTGTCGAGGGCGACCTGGGTCGAGAGGTTGACGTAGAGGCTGTTCTGCATCGCCGCCTCACGCCTGATCGTTGCTGAACAGGGCCAGGATCGGATCCGTGGCGGTGTTGTTCTGCGCGTCCCAGATCGCCGCGAAGCGCCGGGCGAAGGCCTCGACCTTGGCCGGGTCGTTGAAGCTCGCGAAGTCGACTTTGGAGGCGATGAGGCTGGCGCGCACCGCCAGGGCGTCGCTGGTGGTGGCGCTGCTCGTCGCCGGCAGGCCGATGACCGTGTTGATGACCTGGGTCAGGGCGGGGTCGCCCAGGATGTCGTAGCCGCTCCTCAGCGTCGGCGCCTTGCGGGCGAAGTAGAGGGCGAGGCGTACCCCGGTATCCTCGGCGCCGGCATCGCCTTCGAGGCTCTGCTGCAGGTAGGCGTCGACCACGCCCTTGACGTTGGCGCTCGGCGAGGGGTCCGTGCCGTTGCCGATGTCGACCGCGGTCTGGCCCGGAGCCGACAGGGCGGCGTTGTTCACCGTGACGGTGCGGTTCGTCCCGCCGGCGAAGTAGATCGTGTCGGCGTTCACGCCGGTGCCGCCCTGCTCCCCGTCGAGGCCGAGATCGGCGTAGTCGGTGGTCTCGAAGCCCAGGCTGCCATTCGCCGTGAGGCCGACCTGCACCTTGCCCGCGAGTCCGTCGGCGCCGGAGGCGTCGATCTGGGCGTTGATCGCCGCGGCGATGTCGGCTTGGCTGACCTTGGTCAGGTCGACGACCTTGCCGGAGAAGGTCGCCTTGTTGAGGACGATCGCGGCGCTCTTCGTCGTGGTGGCGTCGAGCTGCGAGGAGACGGTGAAGCTCGCCTCGTTGGTGCCGGAGAAGTCGTAGGACGCGGCGAGCGCGGTCGAGAGGGTGAGCTTCGCGCTGGCGGCCGGCAGCACGTAGTCCTCCGTGACCATCGTCGGGTCGGTGCCCTGCGCGGTGGCGCCGGCCGCGAAGTCGAAGGCCTTCGCGAAGGCGACGTAGCGGTCGTCGGCCAGGCGGTTGGCGAAGGCCGTCGAATCGCTCGCGCCCTCGGTCAGGACCTTGCGCATGAACGCCTTGGCGTAGGTCATGTCCTCGAGGCCGAAGGCCTTCATCGCGTAGCTGTAGAGCCGTTGGTCGCCCATGAAGTCGTCGATCGACTTCACCTTGCCGATATTGGCCTGGTAGTAGGCGGTCTCGCGGGCGACGATCGGCTCGTTGCCCTTGCGCTGCAGCGAGGTCGCGAGGTTCCGCGACAGGAGCATGTAGCTCGTCAGGGTGCTGGTCACGGATTCGTCTCCGGCCCGTCGGCACGGTGGGAGGGGAAAGCCTGCCGCGGCGGCACGGCACCCGGCGGGAGCCTCCGCTCTAGGGGGCCACGCTTGCTCGTGGCTTGCCGCGGCTTGCGCGTGGCTTGCCGCAGCCCCGCAGCTTGCCGCAGCGCACTCACAGCGGGGTCGGTCCGATGATCGTCTCGGTGGTGATGACGATCCAGCCGGCGCTGGTGCTGCGGATCGACAGGACCCGTCCGGCCCCGGGCAGGGTGGAGCCGACGGCGACCTCGTGCAGGCCGTCGCGTCCCTCCACCACGGCCTGGCCCGCGGCGGCGCGCCGAAGGGCGAAGCCGGAAGGTGGAGGCGCCGTCCGCTCCGGCAGGGCCGCGACCGGTCCTGCCGCGGGCGCCGCCGGGACGTCCGCCAACGAGCCGGTGACCAGGGGATCGAGGTCGGGCTCGGGCGCGCGGGCTTCCGCGACGGTGCGCTTCCAGGAGAACGGCGCGGTCAGCGCCGGCAGCACCTCCCGCACGTCGTAGGGCCGGGCCGGCTGGGACAGGGTGTAGCCGGCAAAGCCCGTGGCGGTGAGCGCGAGCAGGATCGCGGCGCCGAACACGCCCCGCTCCGCCGCGGCCTCCCGGGCCCGACGGCGGGCGATCAGGCCCGCGACCGGGCTCTCGGGAGGATGGGAGCGGTGCTTCACTTTTGGCGGAGCTGCGGGCATGGCCGGGAGTGGTTCGACGGTTGATGGCTAACGAGAGATGAAGGAACAGGCTTGACGCTTGGTTAACGCCATCGCCAAGGTCAACGAGCTGACAGACGGCGCGCCGGGTTTTCGCGGCGTCGAGAAAGCCGTAAGCGTTCCCGCGCGGGCGCGAAGGCCCGACGCAAGGGGACTCCATGACCGATCTGCGGGAGACAGACGGCGTCGCGGACGATGGCGGCCAGGGTTCCGCACCGATCCCCCGGGCGGGCCGGCGGCGGCGCCTGATCCAGCAGGGGCGGATCGTGCTCGGCCCCGACCACTCCGTCGCCTGTGCGATCGCCGACGTCTCGAACGAGGGCGCTCGCCTGCGCGTCCCCGCCCGCGTCGCCCTGCCCGACACCTTTCCCCTCGTCATCGCCGCCCACGACCTGCGCACCGTGACGGTGCGCCTGCGCTGGCGCCGGGGAGATTATGCCGGGGTGACGTTCGAGGGTGGGGGGTTCTACGTCGAGTGAAGGCGGGGCGGGCTTCTCTTCGGCGTCCCGGGGACGGTTCGATCCTGATTTCTCCGCCCCCTTTCCCGGACGACTGGAACGAAGTGGAAGGAGGTCCGGGATCCAGCACAGGAAGTGCCGCGAAGCGGCTCTGCCTTTGCGACGTCGCAGAGAGGCGGACGCTTCGCGACTTTTCGTGCTGGATCCCGGATCTCCTTCCGCTGACGCTTCAGTCGTCCGGGAAAGGGGAGTTTGAACTTGTCGATCCAGCGCGGTGTATAGCGCCGTCAGGGGGTTCGAGCGGTTATTTGAACAACTTCTTCAGCTCGCCCTTCAGGATCTTGCCGTTCGGGTTGCGCGGCAGGATCTCGTCGTGGAGCAGGATCCGCACCGGCACCTTGAAGGCGGCGAGCCGCGCGGCCACGAAGGCGCGCAACTCGTCCTCGCCGGCTTCCGCGCCGCGCGCGATCGCCACCACGGCACCGGGCTCCTCGCCCAGAGTCGGGTGAGGGAGGCCGACGACGGCGGCGTCGACCACCGCCGGGTGCTCGTAGAGGACGCTCTCGACCTCGCCGCAATAGATGTTCTCGCCGCCGCGGATCAGCATGTCCTTGGCCCGGTCGACGATGGTGATGAAGCCTTCCTCGTCGATCCGCGCGAGGTCGCCGGTGCGCAGCCAGCCCTCGCGCAGCACCTCGGCATCGGCGTCGGGCCGGTTCCAGTAGCCCGCGACCACGATCGGGCCCTTGACCCACAGCTCGCCGACCTCGCCCGGGGGCAAGGGATGCTCCTCCGGATCCATCACCTTCGCGTCGCAGACCGGCAGCGCCGGGCCGCAGCTGTCGGGGCGGTGGACGTAATCCTCGCCCTGGTGGTGGGTGAAGGTGGCGGTGGTCTCGGTCATGCCCCAGCCGGTCGCCGGCTGCGCCTTCGGGAAGGCGGCGCGCAGGCGGCGCACCAGGTCGGCCGGGGCCGGGGCGCCGCCGTAGCTGATGGTTTCGAGCGAGGAGAGGTCGTGCGTGCCGGCCGCCATCCCGTCGAGGAGCTGGAACGCGATCGTCGGCACGCCGCCGGCGCTGGTGCAGCGCTCGCGCTCGATCAGCACCATCGCGCGGGCGAGGTCCCAGCGCCGCATCATCACCAGCCGTCCGCCCCGGTAGAGGTTGGGCACCAGGGTCGCGAAGCAGCCGGTGACGTGGAACAGCGGGATCGACAGCAGGGCCGCCTTCTGCGGCGCGTTCGGGTCCGGCACCGGCACCGGCTCGCCCCGGCGCAGGAAGGCGCGGGCGGCGGAGAACGGGTGGGCCATCACCCCGCTGGCGCCGGCCCGCTGGGTGCCGATCGCCCCTTTCGAGCGGCCGGTGGTGCCGGAGGTGTAGAACAGGGTGGCGATGTCCTCCGGCCCGATCGCGACGTCCGGCAGCGTTCCCTCCGGCAGGGCGCCCCAGTCCGGCACCGCGCCGATGATGTCGGTCAGGCTCTCGGTACCGGGGGCGGCCGGGGCACGGGCGATCAGCACGCGCCTGAGCGCCGGATAGCCGGCACGCCGCTCGCTGATGCGAGCCCAGCGCTCCTCGTCGACGATGGCGACGGAGGCGCCGGAATCGGTGAAGCCGTGGTCGAGTTCGGGGCCGGTCCACCAGGCGTTGAGGGGCGTGACGATCGCACCGGCCAGGGTCGCGGCGAAGAACGCCACCGGCCATTCCGGCAGGTTGCGCATCGCGATCGCCACCCGGTCCCCGGGCTGCACGCCGCCGCGGATCAGGTCCGCGGCGAGCGCCAGGGTGGCCCGGCCGAACGCCTCGAAGCTCGCCCGCTCGTCCTCGTAGACCAGGAAGGTCTTGTCCCCGTGCGCCCGCCCGGCGACGAAGATGTCGCGCAGGGTGAGCGGAGCGTTGGCCCAGATCCGGGTCGGCACGCCGCGGATCGAGATCTCGCCGACCGCGAAGGGAGAACCGGGCGCGGTCAGCCGCGCGGTCGCCTCGGCGAGGGAGATCGCAGGCCAGGCTTTCGGGGTCGTCGCGGCGGACGGCTCGGTCATCGGCGGGCTCGTGACTGGTGTGGCTTTCTTCGCGGACGGGCAGGGGGGACGATCAGGTGATGGTCTGCCCGCCGTCGATCACGATGCTCTGGCCGGTCATGAAGGCGCCGGCCGGGCTCGCCAGGAAGACCGCGGCGCCGGCGATCTCGTCGGGCTGGCCGATGCGGGCGAGCGGCGTGCGCGCCGTGTAGGCGGCGCGCGACTTCGGGTCCTCCCACAGGGCGCGGGCGAAGTCGGTCTGGATCAGGCCGGGCGCGATGCAGTTGACCCGCACGTTGTGTGGCCCGAGCTCGACCGCGAGGTTGCGGGCGAGCTGGAAGTCCGCTGCCTTCGAGACGTTGTAGGCGCCGATGACGCCCGAGCCCTTCAGGCCGCCGACGGACGAGACCAGGATGATCGACCCGTCCCGGCGCTCGATCATGCCCGGTGCACAGAAGCCGATCAGCCAGTGGCTGGCGATCACGTTGTTGTCGAGGATCTTGCGGAACTGGTCGTCCGAGATCCCGCTCATCGGACCGTAATACGGGTTCGAGGCGGCGTTGCAGACGACCGTGTCGATGCGGCCGAACCGGTCCAGCGTGCCGTTCGCGAGTCGCTCAAGGTCGGATTTCTGCGAGATGCTGGCCGGGATCACGATCGCCCGCTCCTCGCCGTGGCGGGCGTTGATCGCCTCGGCGACGGGGGCGCAGGCCTCCGCCTTGCGGGACGAGATGACGACCTTCGCCCCGTGCTCGGCCAGGCGCTCGGCGATGGCCCGCCCGATGCCGCGGGACGAGCCGGTGACGATGGCGACGCGGCCGGTGAGGTCGAAGAGCGGCGTCTGCATGGGCGTCCTCCCGCGGGGCCTCTGGCAAAACAGGCCTTGCTTTTGGGGCGACCTTAGCCCCGTATGGCGATTAAGCAAGCCGTGTTTTCGAAAACGCGGCCGTGGGGAGGGTGGAACGAGGGGATACCCCCTGTTCGAACCGCGGTTTCCGGGGCCCTTGCGGCTCCATACCCAATCCCCGATAATAGGTCGGAGGCCCGCCCCGCCGGAAAGAGCGGCGGCCGGGATCGTGGGAGGATTCCTGAGATGCGCGAAGCCGTCATCGTCGCCACCGCGCGCACCCCCATCGGCAAGGCCTACCGGGGCGCATTCAACGACACGCAAGGCCAGGCGCTCGGCGCCCACGCCATCGCGCACGCCGTCTCCCGCGCCGGCATCGACCCGGCCGAGATCGGAGACGTCGTGATGGGGGCGGCGCTCCAGCAGGGCTCGACCGGCGGCAACGTCGCGCGCCAGGCGGCGCTCCGCGCCGGGCTGCCCGAGACGGTGGCGGGCATGAGCCTCGACCGGCAATGCGCCTCCGGCCTGATGGCGATCGCGACCGCCGCGAAGGAGATCATCACCGACGGGCTCGACGTCGCGGTCGGCGGCGGCCTCGAGTCGATCTCGCTCGTGCAGAACGACAAGGCCAACCGCTTCCGCGGCCAGGATCCGTGGCTCGTCGAGCACGTGCCGGCGATCTACATGACGATGATCGAGACCGCCGAGAACGTCGCCACTCGGTACGGCATCAGCCGCGAGGCGCAGGACGCCTACGCCCTGCGCTCGCAGCGGAAGACCGCGCAGGCGCAAGCCGAGAATCTCTTCGCCGACGAGATCGTACCGATGGCTGCCCGCATGGCGGTGGTCGACAAGGCGACCGGCGCGGTCTCGCACAAGGAGGTCACGCTTGCGCAGGACGAGGGCAACCGGCCCCAGACCAAGCTGGAGGATCTCCAGGGCCTCAAGCCCGTGTTCAAGGACGGCCAGCGCCTCAAGGAAGGGCAGTTCATCACCGCCGGGAATGCCAGCCAGCTCTCGGACGGGGCGGCGGCGGTGGTGCTGATGGAGGCACGCGAGGCAGAGCGCCGGGGCCTCAAGCCGCTCGGCGCCTATCGCGGCATGGCGGTCGCCGGCTGCAACCCGGACGAGATGGGCATCGGCCCGGTCTTCGCGGTGCCGAAGCTCCTGAAGCAGCACGGGTTGAAGGTCGAGGACATCGACCTCTGGGAGCTGAACGAGGCCTTCGCCAGCCAGGTGCTCTACTGTCGCGACACGCTCGGCATCCCGGACGAGCGCCTGAACGTCAATGGCGGCGCGATCTCGATCGGGCATCCCTACGGCATGTCGGGGGCGCGGATGACCGGGCACATCCTGCTGGAAGGCCGCCGCCGCGGCGCCAAGTACGGCGTCGTGACGATGTGCGTCGGCGGCGGCATGGGCGCCGCGGGCCTGTTCGAGATCTACTGAACCTGCCACATCATCCGGCTCACGCGACGGCGCCCGGCAAGAGGCGCCCGGAGGACGCCGGCAGAGGGATTTTTCGGGATATGGCGCAAGATTCCAACGCCCAAGGTAGCCCCACCAACGACACCGTCGTCTCGACCGCCCGCGAGGGCGCGGTCGCGGTGCTGACGCTGCAATCGGGCCCGGTGAACGCGCTCGGCACCGCCCTGCGCCAGGGGATCCTGGCGGCGGTCGAGGCCGCGGAGGCCGATCCCGCCGTGAAGGCGATCGTGCTGATCGGCGGCGGCCGGATGTTCTCGGCCGGGGCCGACATCACCGAGTTCGGCAAGCCGCAGAGCGGCATCAGCCTGCCCGACCTGCTCAACCGGATCGAGGCCTCCTCGAAGCCCGTCGTCGCGGCGATCCACGGCAACGCGCTCGGCGGCGGGCTCGAGACCGCGCTCGCCTGCCACTATCGGGTGGCGGTGCCCTCGGCCAAGGTCGGGTTGCCGGAGGTCAAGCTCGGCATCCTGCCCGGCGCCGGCGGCACCCAGCGGCTGCCGCGGGTGGTGGGACCCCGCAAGGCGCTGGAGGTGATCGTCGGCGGCTCGCCGATCGGCGCCAAGGCGGCCGCCGGCATGGGGCTGGTCGACGAGCTGGCGCCGGAGGATTCGCTTCGCGCCCACGCCGTCGCCTTCGCCGAGCGGGTGGTGGCGGAAGGCCGGCCGCTCACCAAGATCCGCGACCGTGACGACAAGATCGCCGAGGGACGCGACGATCCGGGCCTGTTCGCGACGTTCCGCGAGGAGAATGCCCGCAAGACCCGCGGCTTCGAGGCGCCCGAAGCCTGCATCGCCTGCGTCGAGGCCGCCTGCCGGCTGCCTTTCGACGAGGGGCTGGCCTTCGAGCGGGCCGAATTCCAGAAGCTCGTCTCCGGCACCCAGTCGGCGGCGCAGCGCTACGTGTTCTTCGCCGAGCGCCAGGCGGCGAAGATCCCGGACGTGCCGGACGACACGCCCGCCCGCCCCATCGCCCGCGTCGGCGTCATCGGCGCCGGCACGATGGGCGGCGGCATCTCGATGAACTTTCTGAACGCCGGCATCCCGGTGACGATCGTCGAGACCAAGCGCGAGGCGCTGGATCGCGGCCTCAAGACCATCCGCACCAACTACGAGAACACCGCCAAGAAGGGCCGGTTGAAGCCCGAGGACGTCGAGACCCGGATGGGCCTCCTGTCCGATACCCTGGACCTCGAACAGCTCGCCGAGTGCGACCTCATCATCGAGGCCGTGTTCGAGGATATGGGCATCAAGAAGGAGATCTTTTCCAAGCTGGACAAGATCGCCAAGCCCGGCGCGATCCTGGCCTCGAACACCTCCTACCTCGACGTCGACGCCATCGCGGCGATGACGAGCCGGCCGGCCGACGTGATCGGCATGCACTTCTTCTCGCCGGCCAACGTCATGCGCCTCCTGGAGGTGGTGCGCGGCGAGAAGACCGCCAAGGACGTCATCGCCACCGCGATGCAGATCGGCCGGAAGATCGGCAAGATCCCGGTGCTGGTCGGCGTCTGCCACGGCTTCGTCGGCAACCGGATGCTGGCCCAGCGCCAGCGCGAGGCCAACCGCCTGATCCTGGAGGGCGTCACCCCCTGGGACGTCGACCGGGTGATCTACGAGTTCGGCCTGCCGATGGGCCCGTTCACGATGAGCGACCTCGCCGGCCTCGACATCGGCTGGAGCCGGGAGACCAACAAGTCCGAGACCGTGCGCGACCTCCTCTGCGAGCAGGACCGCCGCGGCCAGAAGACCGGGGCCGGCTTCTACGACTACGACGCCAAGCGCAAGGCGACGCCCTCCCGGGTCACCGAGGAGATCATCGCGAAGGTCGCCGAGCGCCAGGGCGTCAAGCGCCGCGACGCCGGCGACCAGGAGATCTTGGAGCGCACCCTCTACCCGATGGTCAACGAGGGCGCGAAGATCCTCGAAGAGGGCAAGGCGATCCGGGCCTCGGACATCGATATCGTGTGGATCAACGGCTACGGCTGGCCGGTCTACCGCGGCGGGCCGATGTTCTGGGCCGACACGATCGGGCTGCCGAAGGTGCTGGAGCGCCTGCGGGTCTACGAGGCCGAGTACGGCGAGGCGTTCAAGCCGTCGGCGCTGCTGGAGCGGTTGGCGGCGGAAGGCAAGAGCTTCAAGGACTTGTAGCGACGGCTCTGCTTTGAACCCTCCCCCTCTGCGGAGCAGGCTGGGAGAGGGGACCGCGACGCCGATCCAGGGTTCGCCCTTCATCGAGCGCGCGACCTCTCCGGAAACGGCGTCCCCTCTCCCGCCCCGCGCACGAGTGCTTCGCACTCGCAGCGGGGCACCCTCCCCCGCAGAGGGGGGAGGGGTCGGGCGTCGAGCCGGTATTTGAAACAATAACCAGATCAGGAGGCACCCCATGGACCTTCGCTTCACCCCCGAGGAGCGCGCCTTCCGCCAGGAAGTCCGCACCTTCTTCCAGGAGAACCTGCCGCAGGAGATCCGCCAGAAGCTGATCGACGGGCGCCACCCGTCGAAGGACGACATCGTCACTTGGCAGAAGATCCTCAACAAGAAGGGCTGGGCGGTGCCGAACTGGCCCGTCGAGTGGGGCGGCACCGGCTGGGATCCGGTGCGCCAGTACATCTTCCTCGACGAGCTCCAGAGCTTCCCCGCCCCGTCGCCGCTGCAATTCGGCGTCTACATGGTCGGGCCGGTGATCGCTCAGTTCGGCAACGAGGCGCAGAAGAAGCACTTCCTGCCCCGCATCGCCAACATCGACGACTGGTGGTGCCAGGGCTTCTCCGAGCCGGGCTCGGGCTCCGACCTCGCCTCGCTCAAGACCAAGGCGGTCCGGAAGGGCGACCACTATATCGTCAACGGCCAGAAGACCTGGACCACGCTCGGCCAGCACGCCGACTGGATCTTCTGCCTCGTGCGCACCGACGCGACCGTGAAGAAGCAGGAGGGTATCAGCTTCCTCCTCATCGACATGAAGACGCCGGGCATCACCGTGCGGCCGATCCAGACCATCGACGGCGGGCACGAGGTCAACGAGGTCTTCTTCGACGACGTCAAGGTGCCGGTCGAGAACCTGGTCGGCCAGGAGAACAAGGGCTGGGACTACGCCAAGTTCCTGCTCGGCAACGAGCGCACCAACATCGCCCGCGTCGGCGTCTCCAAGCAGCGCATCCGGCGCCTGAAGGAGCTGGCGGCTTTGGAGCGGGTCGGCGACACGCCGATTCTGGAGAATCCGCGCTTCCGCGAGAAGCTGGCGGCGCTCGAGATCGAGCTGAAGGCGCTTGAGATGACGCAGCTGCGCGTGGTGGCCGCCGAGCGCACCCGTGAGAAGGGCAAGCCGGATCCGGCCTCCTCGATCCTCAAGATCAAGGGCTCGGAGATCCAGCAGGCGACGACCGAGCTGCTGCTCGAAGTCGTCGGCCCCTACGCCCTGCCCTTCGTGCCGGAGGACGAGGGCGACGAGTCCTTGAGCAACGAGCCGCCGGTCGGGCCCGACTGGGCGGGGCCCGCCGCGCCGACCTACTTCAACTGGCGCAAGATCTCGATCTACGGGGGCTCGAACGAGATCCAGAAGAACATCATCGCGAAGGCAATCCTGGGGCTGTAGCCCCGGGATTCTTCGATAATCACTCCGCCCTTTCCCGGGCGCATGCAGCGTCAGCGGAATGCGACCCGGGAACCAGCACAAGAATTCGCGAAGCGTCTGCCTCTCTGCAGCGGTGCAGCATGCAGAGCCGCTTCGCGGCACGTCCTGTGCTGGATCCCGGATCTCCTTCCGCTGACGCTTCAGTCGTCCGGGAAAGGGCGGTCGTCAGATAACTCAGCCGTATGGCGGCGGCACCCGACGACCAGGAACAGACGTCGATGGATTTCGATCTGAGCGAGGAGCAGCGCCTCCTCAAGGACAGCGTCGAGCGGCTCCTCGCCGACCGCTACGACTTCGAATCCCGCAAGCGCTACGGCAAGGAGCCCGAGGGTTTCGCCAAGGCGATGTGGGCGGCTTACGCCGAGCAGGGCCTGCTCGCGGTGCCGTTCTCGGAGGAGGATGGCGGCATCGGCGGCGGGCCGGTCGAGACGATGATCGTCATGGAGGCCTTCGGCGGCGCGCTCGCCCTCGAACCCTACCTCGCGACCGTCGTGCTCGCCGGCGGCGTGCTGCGCCACGCCGCGACGCCTGAGCAGCGCGCCGAATGGCTGCCGGGCCTCATCGCCGGCGAGACCCGCTACGCCCTCGCCCATGCCGAGCGCCAGGCCCGCTACGACCTCCACGACGTCGGCGTCACCGCGCGCCGCGACGGCGATGCTTGGGTGCTGGAGGGGGAGAAGTCGCTCGTCCTGCACGGCGACAGCGCCGACCGGCTGATCGTCTCGGCCCGCACCGCCGGCTCGCGGCGCGATCGGGACGGGATTGGCCTGTTCCTGGTCGAGGCCAATGCCGAGGGCGTGTCGCGCCGCGGTTACCCGACCCAGGACGGGATGCGGGCGGCGGAAATCTCGCTGTCCTCGGTCCGGGTCGGGGTCGATGCGGTGATCGGCGATCCGGCCGGGGCGCTTCCGGTGATCGAGCGGGTCACCGACGAGGCCATCGCGGCGCTCTGCGCCGAGGCGGTCGGCGCCATGGACCGCATGCACAGGTTGACGGTCGAGTACCTGAAGACCCGCAAGCAGTTCGGGGTGACGATCGGCTCGTTCCAGGTGCTCCAGCACCGCGCTGCCGAGATGTTCATCGCCCTCGAACAGGCCCGCTCGATGGCCTTCCTCGCCACCATGATGGCGGGCGAGGACGACGCCGACGAGCGCACCCGGGCCATCGCCGGCGCCAAGGTGCAGATCGGCCGTTCCGGCCGCATCGTCGGCCAGGGCGCGGTGCAGCTCCATGGCGGTGTCGGCGTGACGATGGAGTACAGCGTCGGCCACTACTTCAAGCGGGTCACGATGATCGACCAGCTGTTCGGCGATGCCGACCACCATCTCGGCCGGGTCGCCCGGATGGGCGGCCTGATCGCCGCCTGACGCGTGATACGCTTTCCGGGAGATTCCTTCCGGAAAGCGTATCGCCAGCCCGCGCGGCGCTTGAGCGAGGCCGATTTCCACATCGCGAAAGCGATTGCGCAGCAATCGCCGGGCGATCGATCGGAAATCGTATGAGGTGAATCGTGCTCATGTCCACGCGAGAAAACCTCGTTTGAGTTCCGTTCCCGGGGGCGGTTGGGTGATCCCGCCTCAAGAGCACCCGACAATCCCCGGGAGGGACCCCGATGACCGGCACCGAGCCGCGCGCGCTCGCGGACGCGATCCGCTTCCTGTCCATCGACGCGATCGAGCGGGTGGGCGAGGGACATCCGGGCACGCCCCTCGGCGCCGCCGACACGGTGACGGCGCTCTTCACCCGCCACCTCAAGTTCCTGGCCCGCGAGCCGCTCTGGTTCGACCGCGACCGCTTCGTCCTGTCGAACGGCCACGGCTCGATGTTGCTGTACTCCTTGCTGCATCTCTCCGGCTACGAGGGGATCGCGCTCGACGACATCAAGCGCTTCCGCGAGCTCGGCTCGCCCTGCGAGGGCCACCCGGAATACGCCCCCGCCCACGGCATCGAGACCACCACCGGCCCCCTCGGCCAGGGCATCGCCAACGCCGCCGGCATGGCGCTGGCGGAGGCCTACCTCAACCGCTGGCTCGGACCCGACCTGATCGACCACCGCACCTACGCCCTCGTCGGCGACGGCTGCCTGCAGGAGGGCGTCGGCCAGGAGGTGATCTCGCTCGCCGGCCACCTGCGCTTGGGCAAGCTGACGTTCCTCTGGGACGACAACCGGATGACCGACGACGGCGCGATCGACCTCGCGCTGAGCGACGACATGGCGGCCCGCTTCCGCCTCAGCCACTGGCACGTCCAGGAGGTCGACGGCCACGACAGCGAGGCGGTCTCGGCGGCCCTGCTGCTCGCCAAGGCCGACCCGCGCCCGTCGATGATCCGCTGCACCACCGTGATCGGCCGCGGCCTGCCCGGCGTCGAGGGCACGCGGGCGGCGCATTCCGCCCGCATCCCAGCCTCCTTGAGCGCCGCCGCCCGCAAGGCCCTGAACTGGCCCCACCCCGCCTTCGAGATTCCCGACGAGATCCGCGCCGCCTGGCGCGCGGCCGGCGAGCGCAACGCGCCGGACTTCGACTCCTGGACCCGCCGCGTCGCCGCTTTGCCGCCGGAGCGCCGCCTCCTCCTCGACCGCCTGCGCGACGGCAAGCTGCCGCAGGGCTGGGACGCCTCCTTGCGCGCCTTGCGTGACGAGGCCGCCCGATCGGGGCAGGCGCAGTCCGGCATCGCCCTCTCGGGCGAGCTGGTCGACCGGCTGGCGGAGGCCATCCCCGAGCTCCTCTCCGGCGCGCCGGACCTCGAGGGCGCGACCCAGCACAAGCGCCGCCTGAAGCCCTTCACGGCCGAGGACCAGGGCGGGCGCTACGTCCATTACGGCATCCGCGAGCACGCCATGGGGGCGATGATGAACGGCATGGCCGCCCATGGCGGCGTCGTGCCGGTCGGCGTCACCTACCTGGTCTTCTCCGACTACCTGCGCCCGACCCTGCGGCTCGCCGCCATGATGGGTCTGCCGGTGCCCTTCGTGTTCAGCCACGATTCGATCGGCATCGGCCGCAACGGGCCGACCCACCAGCCGGTCGAATACCTGGCGTCCTTGAGGGCCATTCCCAACATGCTGGTGCTGCGCCCGGCCGACGCCGTCGAGGCAGCGGAATGCTGGGAGATCGCGCTCCAGAACCGTACCGGCCCATCCTCGCTGATCTTCGCCCGCCAGGCCCTGCCGGCTCTGCGCCGCGACGCGGGGGCCGGGAACCGGTCCGCCCGCGGCGCCTACGTGCTGGAGGAGGCCTCGGGCCCCCGCCGCGTCACCCTGCTCGCCACCGGCTCGGAAGTGGCGCTCGCCGTCGAGGCCCGCCGCTGCCTGGAGGCGGAGGGCGTCCCGGCCGCCGTCGTCTCGATGCCGTCCTGGGAGCTGTTCGAGCGCCAGGGCGCCGCCTACCGCCGCGAGACGCTCGGGCCGGGCACGGTCCGGGTCGGGATCGAGGCGGCGGTGCGCCTCGGCTGGGACCGCTATGTCGGCGAGGAGGGCGGCTTCGTCGGCATGAGCGGCTACGGGGCTTCCGGAGCGGAGGCGGACCTCGCCCGGCATTTCGGCTTCACGCCGGAGCGGGTGGTGGAGGAGGTGCGGGCGCGGTTATAGGGGCTGCTGGCCTCTCTGGGCGCGGTGCATACGATTCAGCTTCGCCTCTCGAATAAACGTAAAGCACATCTCCCCTCTCCAGGCGATGCCGGGCAAGGATCTCTGGCAAGCCCGGCATCGCCTGGAGAGGGGATCCAGCGCCTTATTTTTCGAGCACAGATCAGATTGTTCTTACTTCAGCCCTCGACCTTCACCCCTCGACCTGGTCGAGATACTCGCCGTATCCCTCGGCCGCCATCCGGTCGCGGGGGACGAAGCGCAGCGAGGCGGAATTGATGCAGTAGCGCAGGCCGCCCCGGTCCCGCGGCCCGTCCGGGAAGACGTGGCCGAGATGGCTGTCGCCGTGCGTCGAGCGGACCTCGGTGCGGACCATGCCGTGCGTGGTGTCGCGCAGCTCCGCGACGTGGGCGGGCTCGATCGGCTTGGTGAAGCTCGGCCAGCCGCAGCCCGACTCGTACTTGTCGGAGGAAGCGAAGAGCGGCTCGCCGGACACGATGTCGACGTAGATCCCCGGTGCCTTGTTGTCGAGGTACTCGCCGGTGCCTGGCCGCTCGGTGCCGTTCTGCTGCGTGACGCGGTACTGCTCGGGGGTGAGCCGGGCGATGGCGGCTTCGTCCTTCTGGTAGGTCGGCATGCGGGCGGTCTCCGATCGTCCTTGGTCGCGAGAGCCCCATATGGGCTCGCCGGGGGCGCGGGCGAAGGGGGAGGCCTGCTGCCGTCGACCCGCGCGGGTCACCGAGTTCACATGTGAACTGTGTGCTCCGGACCCGACCGCCCTTCCGCCGGCTCCGCCATCGGCGGTAGGGTCTCGACGGTGGTCGCGCGAGCCTTACCTGCACGGGCCTCACCCGGACGAACCTCATCCTGGCCGGCCCGATGACCCTGCGACCGAACCTGTCCTCACGGCATGCCTGAGCGCGCCGCCCCCGGGCATCCCCCCTTCCTCTCCGGCGGCGGTCGCATGGGCGCGATGATGCGCGCCCACGACTGGTCGGATTCGCCGCTGGGGCGGCCGGAGACCTGGCCGCCCTGCCTCGGCGCGACGCTCAGCCTGATGCTCGGCTCGCGCTTCCCGATGTTCGTGGCGTTCGGGCCCGCGCTCGGCTTCCTCTACAACGACGCCTATGCGGAGATCCTCGGCGACAAGCATCCGGCGGCGCTCGGCCGGCGCTTCCACGACATCTGGTCGGAGATCTGGTCCGACATCGCGCCGCTGATCGACCGGGCCCTGTCCGGGGAGCCGACCTTCTCGGAGGACCTGCCGCTGGTGATGAACCGGCACGGCTACGACGAGCGGACCTGGTTCACCTTCTCCTACTCGCCGCTCCGGGACGAGGCGGCCCGGGTCGTCGGCATGTTCTGCGCTTGCACCGAGACGACCGGGCGCGTCGTCGCCGAGACGGGCCTGCGCGAGGCGGAGGCGCGCCTGCGGGCGCTCACCGATCACCTGCCGGGCGGCTACGTGTTCCAGATCGCCACGCCCCGCGACGGGGCCGGACGGCGCTTCGTCACGGTCTCGCAGGGCTTCGAGCGGATGACCGGGGTGCCGGCCGACGCCGTGCTGGCCGATCCCAAAGCTGCCTACGACCTGATCCTGCCCGAGCACCGGGTGCGGATCGCCGAGGCCGAGGCGGAGGCCGTCCGCGACCTGACCCATTTCGACGTCGAGGCGCCGATGCGCCGCCCCGACGGCCGCCTCGTCCATACCCGCATCATCTCGGCGCCGCGGCTCCTCGACGACCAGGTGATCTGGGACGGGCTGCACCTCGACGACACCGCGCGAAGGCGGGCCGAGGAGCGCTTGCGCGAGAGCGAGGCCCGGCTGCGGCTCGCCACCGAGGCCGCCGAGATCGGGCTGTGGGACGTCGACGTCGTCGGCGACACGCTGTACTGGCCGGCCCGGGTGAAGGCGATGTTCGGCATCTCGCCCAAGGTGCCGGTCACGATGGACGATTACTACGCCGGCGTCCACCCGGACGACCGCGACGCCACGCTCGCGGCCTACGCCGCCGCGGCGGATCCCGCCCGGCGCGCCGTCTACGACGTGGAGTACCGCACGGTCGGCAAGGAGGACGGGCTCGTCCGCTGGGTCGCCGCCAAGGGCCGCGGCCTGTTCGCCGACGGGGCCTGCATCCGCGTCGTCGGAACGGCCATGGACATCACCGCCCGCAAGCAGGCCGAGGCGGCGCTCCGCGACAGCGAGGAGCAGTTCCGCGTCCTCTCGCAGGTGCTGCCGAACTTCGTCTGGTCCACCGACGCGCAAGGCCGCGCCACCTGGTTCAACGAGCGGGTCTACGCCTATGCGGGTCTCGCCCCGGGCACCCTCGATGCCGCCGGCTGGCAGGCGATCATCCACCCCGACGATCTCGCCCGCGTCGCGGCGGACTGGCGCGCGGCGGTCGAGGGAAGCGGTGCCTACCAGTGCGAGTACCGCCTGCGCCGCGGCGACGGGACCTATCGCTGGTTCCTGGCCCGGGCGCAGCCGGTCCTGTCGGCCGACGGCGCGGTCGCCCGCTGGGTCGGCACCAGCACGGACATCGACGACCAGAAGCGGATGATGGCCGAGCTGGTGCGGTTCAACGAGACCCTGGAGCAGCGGGTCGCGGAGCGCACCGCCGAGCACGACCGCGTCTGGCGCAACTCCCGCGATCTCCTGGTGGTGATTGGGGCCGACGGCATCTTCCGCTCGGTCAACCCGGCCTGGGAGGCGATCCTCGGCCACAAGCCCGCCGAGGTGGTGGGGCGCAGCTTCCTCGACTTCCTCGTGCCGGAGGATGCCGCGGCGACGAGTGCGGCGCTCGAATCGGCGGTCGCGGCCCGCCACCTCACCAATTTCGAGAACCGCTTCCGGCACCGGGACGGCACCCCGCGCTGGCTGTCCTGGCACACCTCGGTCGAGGGCGGCCTCGTCTTCGCCAGCGGCCGCGACGTCACCGCCGAGAAGGCCCAGGCCTCGGCCCTGGCCCAGGCCGAGGAGGCCCTGCGCCAGTCGCAGAAGCTGGAGGCCGTCGGCCAGCTCACCGGCGGCGTCGCGCACGACTTCAACAACCTGCTCACCATCATCCGCTCGTCGGTCGATTTCCTGCGCCGGCCGGACCTGCCCGAGGCGCGGCGCAGCCGCTACCTCACGGCGGTCTCGGAAACGGTGGACCGCGCCGCCAAGCTGACCTCGCAGCTCCTCGCCTTCGCCCGCCGCCAGGCGCTGAAGCCCGAGACCCTCAATGTCGGCGCCCGGCTGCGCCTCGTGGCGGATCTCATCGACACCGTGACGGGCGCCCGGATCACGGTGGTCACGCAGGTGCCGGACCATCCCTGCTTCGTGAGGGTGGATGCGAGCCAGTTCGAGACGGCGCTCGTCAACATGGCGGTCAACGCCCGCGACGCCATGGAGGGCGCCGGCACCCTGACCCTGACGCTCGCCTGCGGCGTCGACCTGCCGCCGATCCGCGGCCATGCCGGCGCGCAGGGGCCGTTCGCCGCGGTCTCGCTGCGCGATACCGGCTCCGGCATCGCGCCCGAGCTGCTGCCGCGGGTGTTCGAGCCGTTCTTCACCACCAAGGAGGTCGGGCGGGGCACCGGCTTGGGGCTCAGCCAGGTCTTCGGCTTCGCCAAGCAGTCGGGCGGCGACGTCTCGGTCGAGAGCGAGCCGGGACGGGGCACCGTCTTCACGCTCTACCTGCCCGAGGTCGAGGCCGAGTTCGCGGCGGGGGAGGAGGCGGGCGAGACCGCCCCGGTCGATCCCGGCGGCATCGGCCAGCGGGTGCTGGTGGTCGAGGACAACCTCGAAGTCGGGCGCTTCGCGACCCAGATCCTGGAGGATCTCGGCTACGCCACGACCTGGGCGGTGAATGCCGAGGACGCCCTGGAGAAGCTCGGGCCCGACGGCGCCGGCTTCGACGTCGTTTTTTCCGACGTGGTCATGCCGGGGATGGGCGGCATCGAGCTCGCCCGCCTCCTCGCCCGGCGCCTGCCGCGCCTTCCGGTCGTGCTCGCCTCCGGCTACAGCCACGTCCTGGCCCAGGATGGCGCCCACGGCTTCGACCTGCTGCACAAGCCCTACTCGGCCGAGCAGGTCTCGCGCATCCTGCGCAAGGTCACGCGACGCGGGGCGCGGCGGGAGGTGGCGGGGTGATCTCGGGGGCGCGGGGGCGTCCTGCGAAAGAAAGCCCCCGCCTCTTCCTTTCCCGGACCGCCCTGATCACGTCGGAGCTATCACGGTAGTAAAAATTTTTCTTTCGCGCCTGAGATTTCGCAGAGATCGTTCAAGATAGAGTTCCAGCGAAAGGTAGAAGGTTTCCGCTTTCCTTGTCATAGATTGAGGAAACGTATTCTTGACGCGATCACAACCGGTCCGATCCAGAACTTGACCATTCATCACCCGAACCGGAAACCGGCACCGGAGACCCGCAGCGAGCGCCTGCCGCCGCGCCGATCGTCCCGATAGCCGGCCGGATCGCGCCGGCCTCCCGCGATCCGGCCCGAGATCTGCTTCTCGGTTCGCCGGACGGCAGGCGCTCGCGAAGCCGGGCTCGCACGAGGACCGCGCATGATCACCAGGAAGACCTTCCTCTCCGCGCTCGTCGCCGCGGCGCTCGCAGCGGGGACCGGCCCCGACCCCGCCCGGGCGGCCGGGAAGAGCGTCACCTTCGCCTACCAGGACATGACGACGCCGATCCGCGTGCTGATGGAGAGCGGCGAGCTGGAGAAGCGCACCGGCTACGCGGTGAAGTGGGTGAAGTTCGGCGGCGGCGGCGACGTGATCCGTGCCATGGCGTCGGGCAACGTCGACATCGGCGAGGCCGGCTCGTCGCCGATCGCCGCGGCGGCCTCGCAGGGGCTGCCGCTCAAGCTGTTCTGGATCCTCGACGATATCGGCGACGCCGAACAGCTCGTCGCCCGCACCGGGACCGGGATTGCCTCCGTCAAGGACCTGAAGGGGAAGACGGTCGGTGTGCCGTTCGTCTCCACCGCCCATTACCAGCTGATGTTCGCCCTCCAGGAGGCGGGCTTAGGGCCGAAGGACGTGAAGGTCCTCAACATGCGCCCGCCGGAGATCGCGGCGGCCTGGGAGCGGGGGGACATCGACGCCGCCTTCATCTGGGCGCCGGTGCTGACCGTGGCGAAGAAGAGCGGCACCGTCATCGCCTCGGCCGGCGACTTCGCCCGCAAGGGCAAGGCGACCTTCGACGGCATCGTGGCGACGAACGCGGCGCTCTCGGCCCATCGCGAGTTCCTGACGACCTTCGTGCGGCTGCTCGCCGCTGCCGACGCCGACTACGCCAAGGACGGCGCCGCCTGGACCGCGTCGTCGCCGCAGGTCGCGGCGATCGCGAAATGGACCGGAGCCGCCCCCGCCGAGGTGCCGGCGTCGCTCGGCGCCTACCGCTTCCCGACGCTGGCCGAGCAGGCCTCGCCGCGCTGGCTCGGCGGCGGCGCGGCGGACGCGCTCAAATCGACGGCGGAGTTCCTGAAGGCGCAGGGCCGCGTGCCCGATCTCGCGCCGGATTACGGCGCCTTCGTCACCACCGAGCTCGTCGACGCCGCCCTCAAGCCCTGACCGTCGGGAATCGTGCGATGCTGGAGATCCGCAAGCTCACCGTCCGCTACGGCGAGGGCGAGGCGGCGACCCTCGCCCTGTCCCGGGTCGACCTGACGATCGAGCCGGGGGAGTTCGTGGTCGCGCTCGGCGCCTCGGGCTGCGGGAAGACGACGCTCCTCAACTGCATCGCCGGCTTCCTGCCGGCGAGCGAGGGGCAGATCGTCCTCGACGGTCGCCCGGTCACCGGGCCGGGGGCCGATCGCGGCGTGGTGTTCCAGCGCCACGCCCTGATGCCCTGGCTCGACGTGCGCGACAACGTCGCCTTCGGCCTGAAGATGCAGGGCGTTCCGCGGGCGGAACGCGACGCGCGGGCCCGCGCCATGCTCGACCTCGTGGGCCTCGGCGATGCCGCGGACAAGAAGATCTACGAGCTCTCCGGCGGCATGCAGCAGCGCGTCGGCATCGCCCGGGCGCTCACCGCCGATCCGCGCATGCTGCTGATGGACGAGCCCCTGGGCGCGCTCGACGCCTTCACCCGCGAGCAGGTCCAGGAGCTGATCCTGACCCTCTGGGCGCGGACGCGGAAGATGGCGTTCTTCATCACCCATGAGGTCGAGGAGGCGATCTTTCTCGCGACCAAGCTCGTCATCATGACGCCCCGTCCGGGCCACATCGCCGAGATCATGCCGCTCGATTTCTCCCGGCGCCTCATTGCCGGGGAGACCGCGCGGGCGGTGAAGTCCAGTCCCGATTTCATCGCCATGCGCGAGCGGGTGCTGCGCGTGGTCCATGACCATGGCGGGGCTGGCCCCGCCGCGCACGACCATGGCGGGGCCAGCATCGATCCCGAGCGAGGAGCCGCCGCATGAGCGAGGCCGCCACCGACATGCCCGACGCGGTGATGACCGTCCCGCCACCGGTTCCCCGCCGCGCGGGGATGCGCCGGCGCGTCCCGCCCGCCTGGCTGATCAGCCTTGCGACCGTCGCGCTCGCCCTCCTCGCCTGGATCGCCGCAACGCAAGCAGGCCTCGTCAGGCCGCTGTTCCTGCCCCGGCCCGGCAGCGTGCTCGGGGCCTTCTCCGAGGCGCTCGACGGGCGCATCGACGGCGCGCCGCTCCTGGAGCACGTCGCCGCGAGCCTGATGCGGGTGGTGAGCGCCTTCGTGCTGGCGGCGCTCGTCGGGATCCCGGTCGGCCTCGCCACCGGCCTCAACCCCACCTTGCGAGCGGCGCTCGACCCGGTCATCGAGTTCTACCGGCCGCTGCCGCCGCTCGCCTACCTGCCGCTCGTGATCATCTGGTTCGGCATCGGCGAGACCTCGAAGATCCTGCTGATCTTCCTCGCCTGTTTCGCCCCCGTCGCGCTCGCCGCCCGGGCCGGCGTCTCGGCGGCGAGCGTCGATCAGGTCAACGCCGCCCGGGCGCTCGGCGCCAGCCGCGCCCAGGTGGTGCGCTACGTCGTCCTGCCGGCGGCCCTGCCGGACATCCTGGTGGGGTTGCGCATCGGCATGGGCGTCGGCTGGACGACGCTGGTGGCCGCCGAGATGGTGGCGGCCTCCACCGGCATCGGCCAGATGGTGCTCAACGCCTCGAACTTCCTGCGCACCGACATCGTGGTGATGGGCATCCTGGTGATCGGCGCCCTGGCGGCGATGTTCGAGTTCGGCATGCGCCGGCTGGAACGTCGCCTCACTCCGTGGAAGGGTAGGGCGTGACAGCCGGCCCGACGCCCATCGATTCGCGAGACGCCCGATGAACGACATGCTCCGCACCAACGACCTGCGCCACGTCATCGAGGCCGACCGCGCCCATGTCTGGCACCACCTCTCGCAGCACAAGGCCTACGAGACCACCGACCCGCGGGTGATGGTCGAGGGCAAGGGGATGCGGATCTGGGACGCGACCGGCCGCGAATACCTCGACGCGGTCTCGGGCGGGGTCTGGACGGTCAATGTCGGCTACGGCCGCACCAGCATCGCCGACGCCGTACGCGACCAGCTGGTGAAGCTCAACTACTTCGCCGGCGCGGCCGGCTCGGTGCCGGCGGCCCTGTTCTCCGAGCGGCTGATCGCCAAGATGCCCGGCATGACCCGGGTCTACTACTCGAATTCCGGGTCGGAGGCGAACGAGAAGGTGTTCAAGATGGTGCGTCAGATCGCGCACCGGCACCATGGCGGGCGCAAGTCCAAGATCCTCTACCGCGAGCGCGACTATCACGGCACCACGATCGGCGCGCTCGCCGCCGGTGGCCAGGATCAGCGCCGCGACCAGTACGGGCCGTTTCCGGACGGCTTCGTGATGGTGCCGCACTGCCTGGAATACCGCAGCCAGTGGGGTGAGGTCGAGAATTACGGCGAGATGGCCGCCGACGCGATCGAGGCGGTGATCCTGCGCGAGGGGCCCGACACGATCGGGGCGATCTGCCTCGAGCCGGTCACCGCCGGCGGCGGCGTGATCACCCCGCCGAAGGGCTACTGGGAGAAGGTGCAGGACATCTGCCGCCGGCACGAGATCCTGATCCACATCGACGAGGTGGTCTGCGGCATGGGCCGCACCGGCGCGTGGTTCGGCTACCAGCATTACGGCGTGCAGCCGGATTTCGTCACCATGGCCAAGGGCGTCGCCTCGGGCTACGCGGCGATCGCCTGCACCACGACGACCGAGGCGGTGTTCTCGCTGTTCAAGGACGACGCCTCCGACCCGATGTCGTACTTTCGCGATATCTCGACCTTCGGCGGCTGCACCGCCGGTCCGGCGGCGGCGCTCGAGAACATGCGGATCATCGAGGACGAGGGCCTGATCGACAACACGATCGCCATGGGCGAGCGGCTCATGGCCGGCCTGCACGCCCTCTCCGAGCGCCACGCGGTCATCGGCGAGGTGCGCGGCAAGGGCCTGTTCTGCGGGGCCGAGCTCGTCGCCGACCGCGCCACGAGGGAGCCGGCGGAGGAGAAGCGCGTCCAGGCCGTGGTGGCCGATTGCATGGCGAACGGCGTCATCATCGGCGCCACCAACCGCTCGCTCGCGGGGCTCAACAACACGCTCTGCCTCAGCCCGGCGCTCATCGCCACCCCGGCCGACATCGACCGGATCGTCGAGGCGATCGACGGGGCGCTGGGCCGGGTGTTCGGCTGAGCGCGTTCGAGCGCGGCGGCACGGCCGCCTCACGGCAGTGAGGGTGTCGGGTCGCAGAGACCGCTCGTGTGCCATCACAACAGGATAAGGACCCGTGTTCCGGCTCCCTGTCCACCCCTTTCCCGGACAACTGAAACGAAGTGGAAGGAGATCCGGGAAAAGGGGCGGGGCAAGAACTGGGACCTTTGCTCGTCGGATACGTCAGCAGCCGACGGTTCAGGCCGTTGGAATGATGCCGAGGACCCAGCAGGCACGGAGTCCGCTCCGCGCCGGCTGGGGTACCGCTATCGCCGCCGCAGCGGCTGCGCGACCGCCTCGGGCAGGAGCGGCGTCAGCAGCATGGCGATCTGCGTCCGGTTGCTGAGCTGGTACTTGCGCATGATGTTGCCGATATGCGCCCGGACGGTGTTGGGCGAGATCCCCATCTCGTGGGCGATCAGCTTGTTCGGCAGGCCCCGGGCGATGAGCGCGATCAGCTCGCACTCGCGCGCGGTCGGGGCTGCGGCCTCGTCCTCCGGCGCCGCCGGCTTCGCCGGCCGGAACCGGATCGGAGCCTTGGTTCGCGACAGCGGATGGGACCCTTTCAGTACGACCATGTGTGCCTCCCCCATCGGCCCGGGCGGGCCGCCTTTCGATGATCACTCGGCCTTCAGCGCCTCCACCGGATCGAGCCTGGCCGCGCGGTGGGCCGGATAGAGCCCGAAGAACAGTCCCGTGATCGCCGAGAAACCGACGGCGACCGCGACGGCGCTCGGGTCGATGACGGTCGTCCAGCCGGCCGAGCGGGCGACCGTGAGCGAGATCGTCGCCCCGAGCACGACCCCGACGAGGCCTCCCGCGAGGCACAGCACGAGCGATTCGCACAGGAATTGAAGTCGGATGTCGCGGCCGCGGGCGCCGAGTGCCCGGCGGATGCCGATCTCCCGGGTGCGCTCCGTCACCGAGACGATCATGATGTTCATGATGCTGATGCCGCCGACGAGCAGCGAGACGCCGGCGATCGAGGTAAGCAGGATCGCGACGGTGCGGGTGGCGCCGCGCTGCGCCTCGGCGGCGGCCGAGGGGTCCTGCACCTTGAAGTCGTCCTCTTGGTCGTCCTGGATCCGGTGGCGCTGGCGCAGCAGGTCCTCGATGCTGGCCTTGGCCCGCGCCATCGCCTCGTCGGAGACGGCCTTGGCGAGGATGTAGGCGACCGCGTCCCGCGCGGTGCCGCCGGCGCTGCCGAGGAAGCGGAGCTTGGCGGTCGAGAGCGGCACGAAGGCGACGTCGTCCTGGTCCGGTCCCTTCGGGCTCAGCACGCCGACGACCTCGAACGGCACGTTCATGACGCGGATCTCGGCGCCGACCGGATCGTCCGTGCCGAACAGCTCGCGGGCGACGACGCTGCCGAGCACCGCGACCTTGCCGGCCATCGCCTCCTCGGTGGCGTTGAAGGTGCGGCCGGAGGACAGCGTCCAGTCCCGGACCACGAAGTGGTTCGTGGTGGTGCCGTTGACGGTGGTGTTCCAGTTGCGGTTCTCGCGCACGGCTTGCGCGCTGCCGGCGATCGAGCCGGCGGCTGCGCGCACCTGCGGCACCTGCTCCAGGATGGCGTCGACGTCGCCCTCCGTGAGCGTGGCCCGCGTCCCGGCCTTGAGGCGTAGCCCCCCCTGGCGGGCCGCGCCGGGATTGATCATCAGGACGTTGGCGCCGATCGCCCGGATCTGCCGGGTGACCTGGCTCTGCGCGCCGCTGCCGATCGCCAGCACCGTGACCACCGAGGCGACGCCGATCACGATGCCCAGCATAGTGAGCAGGCTGCGCAGCAGGTTGAGGCGTAAGGCCCGCAGGGCCATCAGGAGGGCTTGCCCGAGCATCACGCGGAGGCCTCCGCCATCGCCCTCGGGTCGGTTCCGTCCTCGGACACGACGCGCCCGTCCTGCAGGCGGACGATGCGGCCGCAGCCCGCCGCCACATTCATGTCGTGGGTGATGATCAGGATCGTCCGTCCCGTGGCGTTCAGGGCCTGGAACAGCCCCAGGATGTCGCTGCCGGTGCGGCTGTCGAGGGCGCCGGTGGGCTCGTCGGCGAGCAGGATGCCCGGATCGGTGACGAGGGCGCGGGCGATGGCGACGCGCTGCTGCTCGCCGCCGGAGAGGCGGGTGGGCAGGTGCTCGGCCCGGTGGGCGAGGCCGACGGAGTCGAGGGCGCGCTCGGCCCGCCGCCGCCGCTCCGCCCGACCCACCCCGGCATAGATCAGCGGCAGCTGCACGTTGTCGAGGGCGGAGTGGCGGGGGAGCAGGTTGTAGGCCTGGAAGACGAAGCCGATGCGGTGGTTGCGCAAGCGCGCGCAGCGATCGGCCGAGAGCCGCCCGGTCTCGACGCCTTCGAGGAAGATCCGTCCGGAGCTCGGCCGGTCGAGCAGGCCGACGAGGTTCATCAGGCTGCTCTTGCCCGAGCCGGACGGGCCGACGACCGCGACCGACTCGCCCTCGCCGACCGCGAAGGTGACGTCGTGGAGGACGGGGACGGCGACGTCGCCCATCCGGAAGGTGCGGCTGACGCCCGCCAGCCTGACGATGCCGTCGCTCATAGGCCGAGCCTGATCCCGAGGAAGCGCGCCGGTTCGCTCGCGTCGGCCTGCCCGACGACGACCCGGTCGCCCTCCTGGAGCGCGCCGCCGCGCAGCACGACCTGGTCGGCGCTCGATGCGCCCGTCGTCACGGCCACCGGGCGGAGCGCCCCGGCCGGGTCCTGCACCCAGACCGCCTGCTCGCGCGTGCCCGGCTCGGTCCGCCCCTCGGGCACCGCCCGGGCCGGCCGGAAGCGCAGGGCGGCCAGCGGCAGCTTCAGCACGTCGTCCTCCCGGTGCACCGTCAGGCGGGCGAGCGCGGTCATGCCGGGCAGGAGCAGGCCCTCGCGGTTGTCGGTCGTCAGCACCACCGTGTAGGTCACGACGCCCTGGTTGCTCTGGGGCGCCTTGCGCACCTGGCGCACCGAGGCCTCGAAGCGTCGCCCCGGATAGGCGTCGACCGTGAAGCTGGCGCGCTGCCTCGGGGCGACCCGGCCGATGTCGGTCTCGTCGACCCGGGCGTGGATCTCCATCTCGCCGAGGTTGCGGGCGACGTTGAAGGCGGTGCGCGCCTCGAGCCCGGCGGCGAGGGTCTGGCCGGCGCTGACGAAGCGGCCGACGATCACGCCGTCGATGGGCGAGCGGATGGTGGTGCGGTCGAGCTCGATCTGCGCCGCCCTGAGGCTCGCCTCCTGCAGCGGCACGGCAGCCTTGGCCTGGATCAGCTCGGCTTCGAGCCGGCGCAGGTCGGCCGCCGCGGCATCGACCGCGAAGGCGTTGAGCTCGAGGAGCGAGACGGTCTCACGCAGCTGCGCTTTGCGCGAGGCGAGGTCGGTCTGCGCCTCCTCCAGCGTCGCCACCGAGGTCGCCTCGCGCGAGCGCAGCATGGTCTTGCGGTCGACGTTCCGCTTGGCCGCCTCGAGCATGACTTGCGCGTTCTCCAGTCGCGCGGCCAGCACCGCACGGTTGCCCTTGGCGTTGTCGAGGTCGATGCGGGCGCGCTCCAGTCGCGCCTGCTGGACCCGGACGCTGGCGGCGGCCATTTCGAGCGAGGCGCGGGCCTGCTCGACGCGGGAGATGAAGCTGCGCTGGTCGATCCGCGCCAGGGGATCGCCCTTGTGGACGCGGTCGTTGAAGTCGACGAAGAGGTCGGCGATCTGGCCCGCCAGCTGCGAGCCGACCTCCACCGTGTCGACCGGCTGCAGCGCGCCGGTGGCGGTGACGATCTGCTCCAGCGGCCCGCGCTGGATCGCGGTCGTGATGAACGGGGCCGGCTCCGGCGCGGGCGCCGAGACGAGGCGGGTGATCCGCGCGTAGGCCCGCTCCTGCCGGGCGGCCAGGTCGTCCAGGATCGGGCGCAGGGCCAGGGGATGGGCCTGGACCACCGCCGCGGCGGCGAAGCCGCCCGCGGCCACGGATGCGCACAGGGTGCTGACAATCCAGCGTCCCACCACCAGCCTCCCTCACCTGCGGTCGACAGAACCCGACAGGGCGCGAACTGTCGATGTATTTGTTAGTTCATCGTCCAGCGCAGTAATGTTCTGACAGATCGCAACCCTGACCGAAATCCGCACGACTCCGTACGGTCGAGCCCGTACGGACAGGCCCGTGCGATCGTCCCCGTCAGTCGAATCCGGCCTCCAGGGCGATGCGGACGAGGTCCTGCACGCTGGCGCATTCCGTCTTCGCCATGATCCGCGCCCGGAACACCTCGACCGTCCGGTGGCTGATCGCGAGGTCGTCGCCGATCTCCCGGTGGGTCAACCCCAGCAGGATGCGGGCGAGGACCTGCCGCTCGCGCTCGGTCAGCCGGGACAGGCGCTCGCTCGCCAGCGCGTGCCGGACGTCGGGCGAGGCGGAACGGGACCCGCGCACGGCGGAGCGCACCGCCTGGACCAAGGCCCTGGGGGCGAACGGCTTCTCGATGAAGTCGAAGGCTCCGAGCTTCATCGCCCGGACCGCGGTCGAGACGTCGGCATGGGCGGTGAGCAGGATCACCGGCACCAGCGACCCGCCGGCGCGCAGCCGCGACAGGAGATCCAGGCCGTCGATCCGCGGCATGCGGAAGTCGGTGACGACGCAGCCCGCCTCCGCCAGTGCGGGATCGCCGAGCAGGCTGTCGGCCGCAGGATGCTCTCGGACAGTGAAGCCGGCGCCGCTGAGAATATCCGCCGCGAGCGAGCGCATCGCGGCGCTGTCGTCGACGAGATGCACGAGCTGTCCCGTTTCCATGAGGTCACCCCCCGAAAGCACGCTTGCGTCGGGACGGCCGTCCACCGCCCGGGCGCTTTCCTCCGTCAACTGTTGTCGGCAGCAACCGTTTCTTGGCCGCGAAGGTAGCGGCATTTCGAGATCCGGAAAGCGGTGTGTTATCACCCGTAGGCCTGAAGATGCGTACCCCTTTGGGGGTAGGAGCTGATTTACTGTTTAACAAGCCATGCATGTATTTACCGGCAGCATAAGCGCCACTTGATTGACGCAGTGTCAATAGTCCCAAGAGACTAAAACATATATCAGGCTTATTCGGGCGCCGTTTTTGGGAAACGATTGCGACGGCGCTGGGGAACGAGCAACGCTCCGACACCGAAGCACCATCTCGTGCGGCACATCCGTCGCCTGGTTCACTCAAGGAGGCACCCGATGAAAAAGATCCTGCTCTCGGCCGTGACCGTGCTCTCGCTCGCCGGGCTCCCCTCGACCGGTCACGCCCTCTCGATCGGCAGCGGCAACGGCAACGGCAACGGCAACATCGGCGTCGGCAACGGCAACGGCAACGGCAACGGCAATACCGGCGCCTTCAACGGCAACCTGAACGGCAACGGCAATATCGGCTACGGTAACGGCAACAACAACGGCAACGCCAATACCGGCGTCGGCAACGGCAACCTGAACGGCAATTTCAACTGGGGCGTCGGCAACGGCAACAACAACGGCAACTACAACTACGGCCTGCTGAACGGCAACGGCAACGGCAATCTCAACTGGGGCAAGTACAACGGCAACAACAACGGCAACAACAACCGCTGAATGCAGCCTCGGCCGCAGACTACGATCGGCGGAGCGGTCCCGGCCGCTCCGCTCTCTCGATGCAAGGTTCCTCGATGCGAGGTTCCCGACCGCACGTGGCCCTCGCGCCGCAAGGGAGGCTCCGATGAAATTAGTGCCCTACCTGCTCGCCGCGGCGCTGCTCGGCACCGCATACCCCGCTGCCGCGCGAGGTCTCGCGATGACCATGTCGGTGTCGATCGGCAACGGCAACGGCAACGGCAACGGCAATGTCGGGATCGGCAACGGTAATTCGAACGGGAACTACAATACCGGATCCGGCAACGGTAACGGGAATGGAAACGGCAACGGCGCGCCGCAGACCGGCGGCAATATCGGTGCCTTCAACACCGGGACCGGAAATGTCGGCGCCTTCAACTCGGGCACCGGCAACGTCGGCGCGTTCAACGGCAACAACAACAGCAGTCCGACGAGCGGAAATTACAACGTCGGCGCGTTCAACGGCAATTTCAACACCGGGGCCTATAACGGAAACAATAACACCGGCGCGTTCAACGGCAACTTGAACGGCGGCGCTTACAATGGGAACGGCAATACTGGCGCCGTCAACGGGAACCTGAACGGAAACGGCAACCGGCCCTGAGCGGCTGCGGGCCCAACTCCCTGCCGGCCGGATGCTTCGGGACGGGCTTGGACCTGCGGGGATCGATTGTGTCGTCCAGATGACGGTCCGCGGCAGACGGTTTGCCAGTCGACACGACATCTCGGCATGAACCCGCCGGCGACCGGACGAGATCTTCCTCTCCACTTGGCAGGAACTGCCGTTTCCCCACTACCAGGACTGGGTGAGACGGCACCGGAAGGAGATGACAATGCGCTTGACCCTGATCGCCCTCGCGTTGACCGGACTCGGCCTCGCCGGTCCCGCCGTCGCCCAAACGCATCGCTGGACGCCGCCCGACGGCGTCAGCCGTGCCGAGTTCCGCGGCTTCTTCCAGCACTGGCACGGTCAGGGCGGCGGTTGGCAAGGTGGCGGTTGGCAGGGAGGAGGCTGGCAAGGCCGTCCGCACCGGTGGAGATACCGCTCCATGGATCTCAATACCGGGTCCACCGGAGATGCCGCAGCGCCGGAGCCCCCCGGCCTGACGGGCGCCGTGCCTCCCGGCCTCGCGAACGGTTCGGGCAACGGCAATGGCAACGGCAACATGGGCAATGGCAACGGGAACAACAACACCGGCAACAACAACGGCAACGGCAATGTCGGGAATGGGCTCGGGAACGGGTTCTCCACCAACGGGAACGGGAACGGCCTCGTCCAGTGAGTGGTGGTCCAGTCGGGTGGCATCGACGGGGCGCACGGGCTGGATGACATCCCTCGACGTCATCCCGGGTTCCGCTTTGGCGACCCCGGGATGACGTAGCGCGTGTGGACTTCGTCGGCCTGTTCGAACGGGCGCGGAGCCACCGCCCCGTCCGGGCCCTGCAGCCTAGTAGTTGATCGTCGCCCGCAAGCCCATCACGGTCGCGGTCTTCAGCCGGCGGCCGTCCTCGCCGGCGAGCCCGCCGCCGGGGCGCATGACGACTTGCAGGTCCGGCTGCAGGGTGAAGCCGGGCAGCACCTCGGCCTGGTAGGTCGCCTCGATCACCACCTCGCTGCTGCGGATCGGGCCGGCGCTCCGGCCGAACCGGATGCTGTCGCGGTCGAAGGCGCGGGCGGCCGGGCTGATGCGCGAGTAGATCACCCCGAGCGCCGCGGTGTCGTTCGGCCGGCCGGGCAGCAGGCCTTTGTAGGCGATGCCGCCGTCGAGGTAGAGGTCGATCAGGTTGCGGTCGCCCGGCACCGTCGACAGCCGCAGGAAGGCGCTGGCGCCCTCGTCCTCGGTACCGGGCTCGCGGTAGAGCGTCTGGTCGACGATGCCGTAGACGCCGTGGTCGCCGCGGAAGCGCCGCGCGATGCCGCTCGCCTCCGGATCGGCGAGGAACCGGCCGGCGACGCTGTCGAGGCGCGGGCTGTCGAAGCCGCCGAGATGCTGCCAGCCGCCCAACGTTGCGGTGCCGTGCAGGTTCTCGCCCCACAGGTCGAGCGTGTAGGCATAGGCGACCTCGCCGATGAAGAGGGGCGGGTCGCTGACCCGGAAGCTGGTGCCGGTGCGGTTGATCCGCTGCGGATCGGCGTCGTCGCCCCGCCGCGTCCCGGCCGGATCGCCGTTGAAGACCGCGGCCTGGAACGACAGGCGCGGATCGGGGACGACCTTCACCCGGACGGCCGGCGTGGCGAGGGGATAGATCGGCCCTCCGCTCGGCAGCACGACGGCGCCGATATTGGGCCAGCCGAAGCCGGCATTGAAGAACACCACCGCCGACTGGGCGATGGCGAACTCGGTATCGGCCGAGACCTGGCCCACCTTGATCGAGAGCGTGTCGTCGAGGAGGCTCTGCTCCAGCCACAGCTCGAACAATCGCGTCGCCGGCAGGGCCTCGATGCCGCTCACCGTCGTCAGGTTGTTGACGTAGGAGCGCGACATCCCGTGGCCGTGGATCTGGAAGAAGTCGGTGTGAAACTTCGCGCCTCGCCAGCCGGCAAGCCGGTCGAGATCGACGTCGAGGGAGGTGTCGAGCCGCCCGCCATAGGTGACGCCGCGGCGCAAGCCCCCGCGCAGGTTGGCCAGCCCCTCGCCGATATAGGTGACGGTGTAGGTGATGCCGCGCTCGGCCAGGAAAGCGCGGAACCCGAACGGGTCGCCGTAGGGGCCGAGCGACGACTGGATCGAGCCGCCGATCGTCACCGAGACCTGGTCGGAGGTCCGGGACTGGGCGATGGCGGTCTGCGGGTCGCCGCCGGCGCCGGTGAGGGGCCAGGCCGGCGGGGCCACGGTCAGGCGGGGGGCGGGCTGCGCGCGCGCGCCGGCGGCGGCCAGGACGAGGACGGCGAGCGCCGCCCCGCGCGCGAGCCCGCTCATGCCCCGCTCAGTACCGCGCCGGCACGTACATGTCGGCCGGGATCGGGCCGCGGACGTAATCGGGGTTGCGCACCCGCTCGGGCAGGTGGACGGGCGGCCTCTCGACGGTGCCGTAGGGCACCTGCTCCAAGAGGTGGCTGATGCAGTTGAGGCGGGCGCGCCGCTTGTCGACCGCGTCGACCACCCACCACGGAGCCTCGTCGATATGGGTGCGGGCCAGCATGTCTTCCTTGGCCCGGGTATAGCTCTCCCACCGCCGGCGCGACTCGACGTCCATCGGGCTGAGCTTCCACTGCTTGAGCGGATCGCGGATGCGCATCTCGAAGCGGTGGGCCTGCTCGGCATCGGTGATCGAGAACCAGTACTTCACCAGGACGATGCCCGACCGGACCAGCATGCGCTCGAACTCGGGCACCGAGCGGAAGAATTCCTCCACATCGGCCTCCGAGCAGAAGCCCATGACGCGCTCGACGCCGGCACGGTTGTACCAGGAGCGGTCGAACAGCACCATCTCGCCGCCGGTCGGCAGGTGGCTGACGTAGCGCTGGAAGTACCACTGGCCGCGCTCGCGCTCGCTCGGAGCGGGGAGGGCGGCGACACGGCAGACCCGCGGGTTGAGACGCTGGGTGATGCGCTTGATGACGCCGCCCTTGCCGGCGGAATCGCGACCCTCGAACAGCACCACGACCTTGAGCTTCTCGGTCTGGACCCAGTCCTGGAGCCGGACCAGCTCGTGCTGCAGGCGCAGGAGTTCGCGGAAGTAGAACCGACGGTCGAGGTCCGGGGCGGCGCCCTCGGGCGGCGGCACCAGCCCGGCGAGGCGCTCCTCCTCGATCTCGAGCTCCAGTTCCTCGTCGTAGGCCTCCGCGATCTCGCGCCGCAACGCCTCGATCGTGGCCGCCTGCTGCGGCGCCTCGAACTCGCTCATGGGCCCTCGTCCCTCATCCCCGTCTCGACGATGCCGCCTTACAGCAGCGGCCCATGACAGTGATGAGAAGAGGCGGTGACGGCTTGTGGAGGACCACGCCGCCGCGCGGGGCGGCGTGGTCCTCCCCGACGGATCCGGGCGCGTCAGCGCCGGGGGGCCGTGCCGGCCTTGGCGTCGTTGGTCTGCGAGGTCGAGCCGCGCGAGGTGGTGCCGGTCGTGTCCGACTTCATCTCGTGACCCGGGGCGTAGCCGGAGGCACCCGGGCTGCCCTTGCGGCTGCCGCTCTCCTGCATCTCGTGCCCCGGGGTGCGCGCCGAGGCGCCGGGCCGCTCCGTCGCCATGGCGCTGCCTGCGAGGGTCGTGACGGCCAGCAGGGCGATCGTGATCCGCTTCATCGCTGTCTCCTGTCTGAGAGTGCGGAGAAACGGTATCTCCCGAGAAGTGGTTCCCCGCCGGGTCGGCGCTGCTTTGCTGACGAGGCAAAGAAGATTTTCCCTTCTTCACCAGTCGGGAAAGCGTGGAACGGTTTTCGGGACATCGCCGTTGCTGGTGCCGATCGAACCGAATGGAGATGCGCCGATGCGCAGGACCGTCCTTCCCCTCGCCTTCACTGCCATGGTCGCGGCCACCGGGCTGTTCGGCGCCACGACCGCGGCGCGGGCCGATCCGCCCTGGGCCCGCGGCGGCTACGGCGAGGTTCGCGGCGGCCCGCCGGCCTGGGCGCCGGCGCATGGCTGGCGCCGCAACGTCGAGCGCCGCATGGACCGGTGGGGCGACGACCGGCCCTACCGCGCCACGCGCTACCGCGAGGAGCGGCGCTCGTACTACCGCTACTGACGCGGAGGTGATCGACGAGGGCCGGTCGTCACGGCCGACCCTCGCCGGCCGGGGGCGAGAGCACTGCCGGATCGCGTCGCAACCGGACCTCGCTCCCGGTCCTCGATTTTGCGGCGTTGCCTACGACAAGCCGTTAGTCATTTCGCTCGGACATACTTCCATCCATGTGATGAGTCGGTGCATCAGGATTTTTCGCGTCGATTTTTATGAGAGCTGTTTGGCTGATTGACGGGATCTATCCTCCTCACACCCTCATCTGAGGTGTCATTCGATTGAAGATCGACTGACCTCGAAGCTGGCCTCGAGAGACCACAGAGGAAATGGAAGGCCTCATTACGAGGCTCTCGTTGGTCAGACCTCGGGATGCGGTTGAGGATGGGAGAAATCCATTTTCCTTTCGAAAATATTTGTAAATTATTATATTATCAATACTATAAAATAAATCCTTGTTCAGCACGCGGCGTCTTCATGTTCTCAGCGTTCGATCGTCCTGGTCGACGCCACCGCGAGGGCGCTGTCGCGCTTCCAACCCCCCCAAGAATTTTCCCGAGCCCACCCTCCTTGAAACCGCCCGGGCGACCCCGCATGTAAATGTCGTTCACATTCACATCCTGCGGGAGATCGTGACGTGTCGTTTTCCTCTGCCCCCTGGTCGAGCGGCCGCGCCTGCCGCAACGGCCCGTTCCCGCGCCGCTCTCTCGAGATCGGCGCGATCGTCATCGGTTTCATCTATGCGTGGCCGTTGGCCGCGGCCTACGTGGTGTGGAAGCTCATGGGTTACCCGGCTCTGAACGAGATGAAGTCCTTCGCCGAGCGCTCCTTCCGGAACGGGTTCTCGGGGTTCTCCGGCTTCGGCGCGGCCCGCCACGACAGCGGCAACTGGGCCTTCGAGGAGTATCGCCGCAAGGAGATCGAGCGCCTCGAAGAGGAGCGCCGCCGCCTCGAGGAGGAGAGCCGCGCCTTCACCGAGTTCGTGGACGAGCTGAAGCGCGCCCGCGACCGCGAGCAGTTCGACGCCTTCATGGCCCGCCGCCGCGCCGGCTCGAACTACTGAGCGGAGCGGGGGCCCGTTGCCCCGACAATGGGCGGTCGGCGCCTCAGGCTTGAGCTTGACGCGCCGAATCGGCTGGGCCACCCTCCATCAGGTCAAGCACACGACAGGCTCCTCGCGGCCCCCGCGGGGAGCCTTCTCCGTTGAAGGACGGCGCGGCCGCATGACCAGTTCCAACCGCTCGACGCATATCCGGCTCACCTCGCACCCGGAGCCCGGCACCGCCCGCTGGCCGATCCGCTGGGGTGCCGCCGACCCGCGCGAGCGCGGCCCCATCATCGGCACCGTGACCAACCCGGCCGACCGCAACGTGATCGGGGCCAATGGCGGCGCCTACTCGCTCTACCGCGCCCTCGCGATCGCGGGCCGGGCGATGAACCCGCTCGCGCGGCCGGACCTCACCAACACCCACCCGGTGGTCGCGATCGGCCCGCATCCGCAATGGGCGGACCCGGCGAAAATCGTGTCGCTCGATCCGTGGGGGCACATGCCCGGCGAGGTGTTTCGCGAGGCGATCACCTCCGGCACCGATATCCGGCCGACCATCGCGGTGACCAAGGCGCGCTTGAGCCTGCCGGAGATCCTGGCGGCGATGGGTGCCCATCGGCTGGCCGCCGACGGCACGGTGCTGCACGCCACCGGCGACATCTCGGTCACCAAGATCGCGGTCGACCCGGTCTGGTACCTGCCGGGCGTCGCCGCCCGCTTCGGCACCAGCGAGACGAGCTTACGCCGCACCCTGTTCGAGCAGACCGGCGGCATGTTCCCCGAGCTCGTCACCCGGCCCGACCTCCAGGTCTTCCTGCCGCCGATCGGCGGCTGCACCGTCTACGTGATGGGCGAGGTGTCGGGCCTGACCGACCCGCGCCGGCGCATCGCCTGCCGGGTCCACGACGAGTGCAACGGCTCGGACGTGTTCGGCTCCGACATCTGCACCTGCCGGCCCTACCTCACCCACGGCATCGAGGAATGCGTGCGCGAGGCGCAGGCCGGCGGCACCGGGGTCATCGTCTACAACCGCAAGGAGGGGCGGGCGCTCGGCGAGGTGACGAAGTTCCTGGTCTACAACGCCCGCAAGCGCCAGGAGGGGGGCGATTCCGCCGCCACCTACTTCGAGCGCACCGAGTGCGTCGCCGGCGTGCAGGATGCCCGCTTCCAGCAACTGATGCCGGACGTGCTGCACTGGCTCGGCATCCGCCGCATCGACCGGCTGATGTCGATGTCGAACATGAAGTACGACGCGATCACCGGATCGGGCATCGAGGTCGGCGAGCGGGTGCCGATCCCGCCGGAGCTGATCCCGCCGGACGCCTCGGTGGAGATGGAAGCCAAGAAGGCGGCGGGCTACTACGCGCCCGACGGCGTCACCGAATCCCTCGACGCCGTGAAGGGCCGCGACCTCGAGCGGTTCTAGGAGAACCGAGCGCTTCCGATCCCCTCGATGGCGCCCGTCCGACTTGTCCCTGGAGATGCCCGTGCCTGAGTTTTCGACCGCCCGCAGCCTGCTCTCGGCCCGGGCGGTGCGCGCCCGCGCCGAGACCCTGCTCAAGGCCGGACTCGAGGGGCGGCTCGACCATTTCGTGGTCGATCTCGACCGCCTCGGGCCTTGCGCCGACGCCGTGGTCGAGACCATCCGTGACGCCTATCCGGACCTCGCGATCCCCTATCATGCCCGCTGGCGCCACTTCTCGGTCGGCGGCTTCGAGCGCTGGGGCTCGCTCGTCCACGCCGCGCCCTTCGAGGATCCGGCCGAGCAGGCCCGCGCCGCGTTCGACCTCGTGGTGGTGAGCGTGCTTCTCGATGCCGGCGCCGGCCCGACCTGGCGCTACGAGGAGGGCCGCACCGGCGAGACCTACGCCCGCTCGGAGGGGCTGGCGGTGGCGAGCTTCGACATGTTCGTCTCCGGGCTGTTCTCCTCCGAGCCCGAGGATCCGTTCCGCGCCGACGCCCGCGCGTTGGCGAGCCTGACCGAGGCTGAGCTGGCGGACGGCTTCCAGGCCTCGCCGACCAACCCCCTCGTCGGCCTCTCCGGCCGCACCGCGCTCCTCAATCGCCTCGGCCAGGTCGCGGCGGCGGATCCGGAAGGCTTCGGGCCGCAGGCCCGCCCCGGCTTCCTGTTCGACCGCATCAAGGCGAAGGCCCGCGACGGCGAGGTGCCGGCGGAGGCGGTGCTGGAGGTGCTGCTGACCCATCTCGGGCCGATCTGGCCCGGTCGCATCGTGCTCGACGGGGTCGATCTCGGCGACACTTGGCGCCATCCGCTCGCCGGCGGCACCGGGCCGACGGAGGGGCTGGTGCCGTTCCACAAGCTGTCGCAGTGGCTCGCCTACTCGCTGCTCGAGCCGCTGGAGGAGGCGGGTCTGACCGTCACCGGCCTCGACGCCCTGACCGGGCTGCCCGAGTACCGCAACGGCGGCCTCTTCCTCGATACCGGGGTGCTGGCCCTGCGCCGGCCCGAGGAGGCCAAGCTGCCGCACGAGGTCGGCTCCCGCCTGGTCGTCGAGTGGCGGGCGCTGACCGTGGCGCTCCTCGACCGGTTGGCGCCGCTGGTGCGCGAGCGGCTCGACATCGAGGATCCCGCCGATCTGCCGCTCGCCAAGGTGCTGGAAGGCGGCACCTGGGCCACCGGCCGGCGCCTGGCGAAGTCCTTGCGGCCGGAGGGCGCGCCGCCGCTTTCCATCGCGAGCGACGGCACCGTATTTTGAAGGCGAGCATGTTCGTGAACGGAGAGACGGCGATGCAGGGTGCGGGTGCGCGCGGGGAGACGGGTGTGGCGCCGGTCACGGTGGTCGATCACCCGCTGGTGCAGCACAAGCTGACCCTGCTGCGGGACAAGGCGCGCTCGACCAAGGGCTTCCGCCAGCTCCTGAACGAGATCGGGACGCTGCTCGCCTACGAGGTCACCCGCGACCTGCCGCTGGAGCCGGTCGAGATCGAGACTCCGCTGGTGACGATGCAGGGCGCGCAGATCGCCGGCAAGAAGCTCGTCCTGGCGCCGATCCTGCGCGCCGGCGTCGGCTTCCTCGACGGCATGCTGTCGCTGCTGCCCTCGGCCCGCGTCGCCCATATCGGGCTCTACCGCGATCCCGACTCGCTTGAGGCCGTCGAGTACTACTTCAAGGCCCCGTCCGACCTCGCCGACCGCACCGTGCTGGTCCTCGACCCGATGCTGGCGACGGCGAACTCGGCCGTCGCCGCGGTCGACCGGTTGAAGGAGCGCGGCGCCCGCGACCTGCGCTTCGTCTGCCTGCTCGCCGCGCCGGAGGGGCTGGCCAAGTTCCAGGGCTCCCACCCGGACGTGCCGGTCTGGACCGCCTCGATCGACAGCCACCTGAACGAGCACGGCTACATCCTGCCGGGTCTCGGCGACGCCGGCGACCGGATGTACGGCACGCGGTAAGCCCTTGCCGGTGGCCCCCTCGCGCGGCAGGTAAGGGCGGGTCACACCATCGGAGCCGCCCCATGCCGTCGATCCCCGCCACCATGCGCCAGGTCCGCTTCAACGGGGCCGGCGGGCCGGAGGTGATCGGGATCGAGACCGTGCCGGTGCCGCGCCCCGGCCCGAACCAGGTCCTGGTCGAGGTCGTGGCAGCGGGCGTGAACCGCCCCGATTGCCAGCAGCGCGCCGGCAAGTACCCGCCGCCGCCCGGCGCCACCGAGGTTCCGGGCCTGGAGATCGCCGGCCGCATCGTCGCCCTCGGTGAGGGCGTCACCGGTCTCGCCGAGGGCCAGGAGGTCTGCGCGCTGACGATCAGCGGTGGCTACGCCGAGTACTCTGTCGCCGAGGCGGCGCTCTGCTTAGCCAAGCCCGGTCCGCTCTCGCTCATCGAGGCGGCGGGGCTGCCGGAGAATTACTGGACGGTCTGGACCAACGTGTTCGAGCGCGGCCGCCTCCGACAAGGCGAGCGCTTCCTGGTCCATGGCGGGTCGAGCGGCATCGGCTCGACGGCGATCCAGCTCGCCAAGCAGTTCGGCGCCACGGTCTACGCCACCGCGGGCTCGGCCGAGAAATGCACCTTCTGCGAATCCCTCGGCGCCGACCACGCCATCAACTACCGCGACGCCGATTTCGCGGCGGAGGTGAAGCGCCTGACCGACGGCCAGGGGGTCGACGTGATCCTCGACATGGTCGGTGCCGCCTATCTGGAGCGCAACCTGAAGTCCCTGGCGCTGGAAGGCCGGCTCGTCATCATCGCCTTCCTGCAGGGCTTCCTGGCGGAAAACGTCAATCTCACTCCGGTGATGATCCGCCGCCTCACCGTGACCGGCTCGACCCTGCGTCCGCGCACCGTCGCCCAGAAGGCCGCCATCGCCGACGGCCTGCGCCGGGAGGTCTGGCCGCTGCTGGAATCCGGCACCGTCAAGCCGGTGATCCACGCCACCTTCCCGCTGGAAGAGGCGCGGGCGGCGCATGAGCTGATGGAGTCGAGCGCGCATCTCGGGAAGATCATGCTGCTCACGGGCAAGTAGAACGCGCGACACCGGCACCGGGCAGAATCCCGGTGCACCAGGAACCTCGGCCGATCGGTGACGTTGGCTGCTCACACCGATCATGGCTCGGAGCGTCGCTCGCCGAGCCACACCCCCGAGGTTCCCCCATGGACAACAACCGCACCGTCGAGACCCCGACCTCGGCCCGCCAGGGCGCGAAGGGCCGCCCAGTCCTCTACGTGCTGCTCGGCAGCCTCGCTCTCCTGGCGGTCGCCATGGTGGCACTGCTCGGCTGGAACGGCTCGAACGCCCCGAAGGACTACGCGAGCCAGAGCCAGGACGCCTCGCGCCAGCAGATCACCGGCTCGCCCAACGGCAGCGGTGGCGTGTCGTCGACGAACAGCGCCGGCGTACCGGCCGGCAACCCCGCCTATCCGGCTCCCGCCGAGCCGAAGTCGACGGGCTCGACCAACGCCAAGTAGGCCACGACGCCGTACCGACGAAGGGCCGCCCCGACCGGGGGCGGCCCTTCGGCCGTTCAGACCCCGATCGGCACGGGAATGTGATTCCCGCCGCCCCGGCACCGTCCCGTAGGCTGCTCGTGGCCGCCCGGGGGAAGCGTGTCGTGGCGATGCGACGCCTGATGAAGTTCCTGCACACGATGGGGGCGATCGGCCTGATGGGCGCGATGGCGTCCCTGATCGTGCTGCTCGGCCTCGCGCCCCCGCCCTCCGCTCTCTCCGGTTACGCGCTGATGCGCGGCGCCATGGCGGCGGTCTCGACCTGGATCTTCCTGCCTTCCCTGGCACTGATGCTGGTGGCTGGTTTGCTGGCCGTCGCGCTCAACCGGGCCTTCCAGCAGGCCGGCTGGGCCTGGGTGAAGCTCGCGACCGGGATCCTGATGTTCGAGTACGGCTTCGTCGGCGTCCAGGGGCCGATGCAGCGGGAGGCGGAGCGCAGCGCGCAGGCCCTCGTCGGTCGCGTCGACCCGGCGACCCTGGCCGAGTCGCTCGGCGCCGAGTGGGGCACCCTGTGGGTGCTGCTCGCGATCTCGACCGCGAACGTCGTGCTGGGAATCTGGCGTCCGCGGATCCTGATCCGGATCCGCTGACCGCGGCCGCCGCGGGGGGCCTTCAGCGCGTCGGCACCGGCTCCGCGCCGCGGTAATCGTAGAAGCCGCGCTTGCTCTTGCGGCCGAGCCAGCCGGCCTCGACGTACTTCACCAGGAGCGGGCAGGGGCGGTACTTCGAATCGGCCAGGCCCTCGTAGAGCACCTGCATGATCGACAGGCAGGTATCGAGGCCGATGAAATCGGCGAGCTGGAGCGGGCCCATCGGGTGGTTGGCGCCGAGCCGCATCGCCGTGTCGATCGAATCGACCGAGCCGACGCCTTCGTAGAGGGTGTAGATCGCCTCGTTGATCATCGGCAGCAGGATGCGGTTGACGATGAAGGCCGGGAAATCCTCCGACACCGACACGATCTTGCCGAGCCGCCGCACGAAGGCCTTGGCCGATTCGTAGGTCGGGTCCTCGGTGGCGATGCCGCGGATCAGCTCGACGAGCTGCATCACCGGCACCGGGTTCATGAAATGGATGCCGATGAAGCGCTCGGGCCGGTCAGTCGAGGCGGCGAGCCGCGTGATCGAGATCGACGAGGTGTTGGTCGCCACCATCGTCTCGGGCCGCAGGGACGGGCACAGCGCGCTGAAGATGCTGCGCTTGATCGACTCGTCCTCGGTCGCGGCCTCGATCACGAGGTCGCAGGGACCGAAACCGTCGAAGGAATCGACCGGCAGGACCCGCTCGATGGCGGAGCGGCGCTGATCCTCGGTGATCGCGCCCTTCGAGACCTGCCGCTGCAGGTTGCCGTTGACGTTGGCCAACCCGCTCTTCAGGCGCTCGGGATCGCGGTCGTTCATCCGCACGTCGAGCCCGGCCAGGGAGCAGACATGGGCGATGCCGCTGCCCATCTGACCGGCCCCGATGATCCCGACCGTCTTGATCTCGATGCCCATCACACCCCTGCCTTCCCGCCACGCCGTCCCGGGCGTTCATACCACCGCGCCTTCGCAGATGCGAAGGGTTCCAGCGGGGCCCGGACGGGTCTTATCGGCCGCCCCCCGCGCGGTCCCGCGCGAGGGGCGATTCATCCTCAGCCTTTGGCCTTGGCGATTTCCTGCTGCAGGTCCGGCACGACCTGGAACAGGTCGCCGACCAGGCCGTAATCGGCGACCTGGAAGATCGGCGCCTCCTCGTCCTTGTTGATGGCGACGATGACCTTCGAGTCCTTCATGCCGGCGAGGTGCTGGATCGCCCCCGAGATGCCGACCGCGACGTAGAGGTCGGGCGCCACCACCTTGCCGGTCTGGCCGACCTGCCAGTCGTTCGGGGCGTAGCCGGCATCGACCGCCGCGCGCGAGGCGCCGACCGCGGCGCCGAGCGAGTCGGCGAGCGGCTCGATCAGCTCCTTGAACTTGTCGGCCGAGCCGAGGGAGCGGCCGCCCGACACGATGATGCGGGCACCGGCGAGCTCCGGACGGTCGGACTTGGCGATCTCCTCGCCCTTGAACGACGACTTGGCCTCCGGCGCCGCCGCGGCGGCGGCCGCCTCGACGGGAGCGGCGGAGCCGCCCTCGGGGGTCGCCTGGAAGGCGGCGGTGCGAACCGTGATCACCCGCTTGGCGTCGGTCGCCTGCACGGTCTGGATCGCGTTGCCGGCGTAGATCGGCCGCTCGAAGGTGTCGGGGCCGACCACCTTGATGATGTCGGAGACCTGGGCGACGTCGAGGAGGGCGGCGACGCGCGGCAGCACGTTCTTGCCCTCGGTCGAGGCGGCGGCGATCACGGTGTCGTACGAGGCGGCGAGCTCGGCGACGAGGGCCGCGGTCGGCTCGGCGAGCAGGTGGTCGAAGGCGGCGTCGGCCGCTACCAGCACCTTCTCGACCCCGTCGAGCTTGGCGGCGGCCTCGGCCGCTCCTTTCGCGTCGGCGCCGACCACGAGGGCGTGGACCGGGGCGCCGAGCTGCTTGGCCGCCGTCAGGGCCTTGGTGCTGGCGTCCTTCACGGCGCCGCCGGCATGCTCGACCAGCAGGAGGGTGGTCATGGCGTGAGTGTCCTTCCTTTCGAGGGATGCCTGTGCGTCCTCGTCAGAGGACGCCGGCCTCGACCTTCAGCTTGTTGACGAGCTCGGCGGCGCTGGCGACCTTGACGCCGGCCTTGCGGCCGCCCGGCTCGACGGTCTTGAGCACCTTCAGCCGCGGGCTCACGTCGACGCCGAGCGCCTCCGGCTCCACGGTGTCGAGCGGCTTCTTCTTCGCCTTCATGATGTTCGGGAGCGACGCGTAGCGCGGCTCGTTGAGGCGCAGGTCCGTGGTGACGATCGCCGGCAGCGTCAGGTTCAGGGTCTGCAGGCCGCCGTCGATCTCGCGCACCACGTCGAGGTTGCCCTCGGCCACCTCGAGCTTGAACGCGAAGGTGCCCTGCGGCCAGCCGAGCAGAGCGGCGAGCATCTGGCCGGTCTGGTTGGAATCGTCGTCGATCGCCTGCTTGCCGAGGATGACGAGGTCCGGGCTCTCCTTCTCCACCAGCGCCTTGAGGAGCTTGGCGACGGCGAGCGGCTCGACGGCGGCATCGGTCTTGACCAGGATGCCGCGGTCGGCACCCATGGCGAGTGCGGTGCGGATCGTCTCCTGGGCCTGCTGCGGGCCGATCGACACGGCGACGATCTCCGTGGCCTTGCCCTTCTCCTTGAGGCGGATCGCCTCCTCGACGGCGATCTCGTCGAAGGGATTCATCGACATCTTCACGTTGGCGAGCTCGACGCCCGAGCCGTCCGGCTTGACCCGGATCTTCACGTTGTAGTCGACCACCCGCTTGACGGGCACCAGGACCTTCATGATCGTCGCATCCTTCAGGATGAAGGGGGCGATCGCGGTCGGGCCCTCCCACGGCCGGCCCGCGATCGTCCCCGATTGAGCAAGGTGGCGCGGACCGTAGCGGCCGATTTTCCGAATTGTCAACGCGCCCCGGAGACCCGCCGCCCCGCCGTCCGAAGCGGGTCTCGGGCGCGGGTTTTCAGGTCCGGGTTTTCAGCTTCGCGTTTTCAGGTCCTCGTTTTCAGGTCCTCGTTTTTCCCGGCACCCATAGCACGTCGGCGGTTCCGCCCTCGTTGGCGACCCGCGCGGCGACGAACAGGAAATCCGAGAGGCGGTTCAGGTACTGGATCGCCACCGGCGAGACGGCCTCGCCCGGGGTTCCGGCGAGCGCCACCGCCAGGCGCTCGGCCCGGCGGCAGACCGTGCGGGCGAGGTGGAGCGAAGCCGCCGCCGGCGAGCCGCCGGGCAGCACGAACGAGCGCAAGGGGGTGAGCCCGGCATTCAGCGCGTCGATCTCGCGCTCGACCCGCTCGACCTGGGCGGCGACGATCCGCAGCGGCTCGTAGGGCAGGGGCTCGGGCGTTTCCGGCGTCGCGAGGTCGGCGCCGAGATCGAACAGGTCGTTCTGCATCCGGCCCAGCATCGCGTCGAGGTCGCCCGTAGTGTGCAGGCGGGCCAGGCCTAAGCAGGCGTTGGTCTCGTCGACGGTGCCGTAGGTCTCGACGCGGAGATCCGCCTTCGAGCGGCGCTCGCCGCTGGCGAGAGCCGTGGTGCCGGAATCGCCGGTGCGGGTGTAGATGCGGTTGAGGACGACCACGACGCGCTCCCTGGGGCCGGGCTCGCGTGAGGCGGGCCGATCGGCCCTGCCGTGCCCGGCTCCGATGTTCTAGCGGTCCGTCGCCGGATCGCCAGACCCTCCGCCGCCGGCGGTCCTCAGAACGTGTACGCGATCTTGCCGCCGAAATTGGTCAGGCCGCGGTTGTTGACGCACAGGCCGGCGTTCGACATGTGCTCGATCGTCGCCATGATGCTCCAGTGCTCGTTGATGCGGTAGCCGACGCCGGCCGCCTCGCGGAACAGCGGGTTGCAGCCGAGCGAATTGAAGGTCTTGGGCACGTTGTTCTTCGGCCCCGTCCAGCCGTCGTGGAAGCCCGCGCCGAAGAAGCCCTCGACGAAGATCCGGTCGGTGATGTCGAAGGTCCAGGTCGCGCCGAGATAGGCGTAGCTCGTGCGGCCGTCGACGTTGTAGCTGCCGCCGACGGTCGGGCGCGGCACGAAGGCGGCCCAGAACCGGTCCAGCCCGGTGACCGGCTTGGCGAACAGCAACTCGCCGTTAATGTTGCTGGTGTTCTTCTCGTTGCTGCCCGGATCCTGGGCGGAGCCGCCGATGCGGAACTCCGAGACGATGCTGAGGGGCTGAACCGGCGGCCGGTAGTCGGGCACCAGGGCCGAGGGATCGGCGGCCTGTGTGGCCGGAGCGGCGAGAACGACCGCGGTGGTGATCGCCGCGGCGAGGCTCGGAAGGGTTACGCGCATCTGTCGAACGAGGTCCGCCGCCCCGTTGCTGGGGCAAGGGTCACCCTAGCCGTAGGGCGGGCGTCCCGTCTCGCCGTACAATCCGTCTCGCCGCGGTTTTCCACCCCGTGCGTCCACCCCGCCACAGTCTCGCAGGGTCAGCCGCCGCGCCACCACAGCACGCCCATGATGACCAGGATGGCGACGAACTGGAGCACCACTCGCAGGCGCATCAGGCGCTGCGAGACGTTGGCGCTGCCGCCGCGCAGCATGTTGGCGAGGCCGAACAGCAGCACCACGGCGACCGCGAGGCAGGCGATGAGGACGATGGTGTTGCCGGACATTCCATGGGCTCGCGAGGTGGAACGGCCTGATAGGGCGGATCCGGTCCCGGCGGGAGAGGCCCCCACGCCGCAGGAGGGCGTCCGGGCGGCGCGCTCGCCCGCGCCCTGCCCGCAGCGTCAGCGCCGCGCACCCTCCAGCGCCAGTCGTTCCAAGTCGATCGCGATTGGATCAAGGCAAGATTAAGGTCATGGTCAGTCTCCGCTCGCCGGTTCGGTGTTGCGGAAATGCGATAGACGCTGGCAGGCCAACATGCTTGTAAGCGGCCGCCGGGCGGCTCGTGGCGGGAGCCGGCGCACCTGCGTCGGTCCTGGGTCAGTCCGGACTGAATCCTTTGTGACGGGCGCGGTCGCGATGTAGCCGGGCCAACGAACACGTCACGCAAACCAGTGTTGGGGGTCCCTCTCGTGAAGTCCTACCTGCTCGCAGCCGCCAGCCTGCTCGCGCTGGCGGGCGGCGCGCACGCCGCCGACCTGCCCCGTCGCGCCGCCCCGCCGCCGGTCTTCGCCGCGCCGCCGGCTTTCACCTGGACGGGCTTCTATGCCGGCGTGAACGCGGGCGGCGCCGTCGGCGGTGATTTCCGCGCCGCGACGACCGCCCCGCGCCCGGCGGCCCTGCCGCCGTCCCGGGCCGAGGTCTCGGCTGCCGGCTTCGTGGCGGGCGGTACCGTCGGCTACAACTACCAGTTCACGCCGAACAACGGCTTCGTCGTCGGCGTCGAGGCCGATGCCGGCTACTCGGATATCCACAACGAGTTCCGCGTCGCGGCCGGCGCCACCGGCAATGCCAGCGGCGGCCTGAAGACCGACACCTACTTCGTCACCGTCCGTGGTCGCGTCGGCTACGCCTGGGGCCCGCTCCTCGCCTACGTCACCGGCGGCTGGGCCTTCACGGAGATCGGTGCCCGCGGCAGCATCGCCGCGCCGGGCCTCGTCGCCGCGACCGCGTTCAACGCCTCGATCCCGGTCGACGGCTACACCGTCGGCGCCGGCCTCGAATACATGATCATGCCGAACCTCTCGGTGAAGGGCGAGTATCTGTACTCCGATTTCGAGCGCGACGTCCGCTTCCGTGCCCTGGGCACGCAGTTCGGCGTCCGCACCGGCCTCGACACCCATCAGCTCAAGGTCGGCATCAACTACCACTTCAACCTGTTCAACTGAGCGACGGAGGCGCCCGGCGATCGGGCGTCCCAAAGCGAGAAATGGAGACGGCGCGGTCCCGACCGGGACCGCGCCGTCTTTCTTCGCGCGCGACGCGTCTCAGTTCCGCCGCAGCAGACGCTCGAAGTAGTCGAGTTCCTCCGCCGGGCGGCTCGGATCGCCGAGCTTGCGCCGCAACTCCTCCAGGATGCGCCGGGCCCGCTCGACGCCGGATTCCTCGGCGGTGGGCACCCGCACGCGGCCGTCCGAGAAGTCGCGGCTGCGGGTCGGGCGGCCGAGAGGGTCGTTGTCGCGCGCACCCTGCCGCCCGGGCTGATTGGGGTTGCCCTGGCCCTGCTGCCCGTCGGCCGCCTGCTGGCCGTCGCCGTCCTGGCCCATCTGCTGCATCTGCTGGGCCATGCCCTGCGCGCCGCGCTGCAGGCCTTCGAGGGCGCGGCCTTGCGCGTCGACGGCGGAGCCGTCCTGGCCCTGGCCGAGCGCGTTCTCGGCCTCGCGCATCGCCTGCTCGGCGTCGGACAGGCCCTGCTCGCCCTGCATCCCGAGTTCCTTCATCCGCCGCTGCAGGTCCTCCAGGCGCTGGCGAAGGGCCTGCTGGCGTTCGCCGACGCCGCCCTGCTTGTCGCCTCCGGGCTGCTGGCCGCGCTGCCCCTGCTGCTGGCCGTCCTGGCCCTGCTGGGGTTCACCGCCGCGCTGCCCCTGCTGGCCACGCTGTCCCTGCTGGCGCTGTCCCTGCTGGCCCGGCGGCTGCGGCTGGCCGCGGTTGCCGAAGCGGCGCTCCTGGCCCTGGCGAAAGGTCTCGTCGCGCAGGCCCTGCTGCTCGCGCGCCATCGCCTCCAGGTCCTGCATCTGGCGGTTCATCTCGCGGGCGGTGGGATCCGACATGCGCGAGTTGGGCTGCGCCGTCTGAAGGTTCTCCAGGATGCCGCGGAGCTGGTCGAGCAGGCGCTGGGCCTCGGCCACGTCGCCGCGCTTCATCGCCTCCTGCATCTGGTCGAGCATCTTCGAGAGGTCGTCCGGCGTCACCGTGCGGTCGGCCTGCTGGTTCTGCTGCCCGGGATTCTGCGGGTTCTGCTGCTGGCGCTGGGCGAATTCCTTCAGGAAGCGGTCCATCGCCTGGCGCAGCTCCTCGGTGAGCTTGGCGATCTCCTGATCGGACGCGCCGCGGTCCATCGCGTCCTTGAGCCGGTCCTGGGCGGCCCGGAGCGCCTTCTCGGCATCCGAGAGGTCGCCCTCCTCGATCTGCAAAGCCATGGTCCAGAGGAGGTCGGCGACCTCGGTCAGGGCCTCGTCGGTCTTCGCCGCCCGCAGGCGCCGCACCGCCTCCTTGAGGCCGAGGAAGACGCCCCATTGCGGCGTGAACCGCTCCGGCGCGATCAGCAGCGCGTCGAGGGAGGTCTCGACCCGGGCGCGGCTGCCGTCCGGATCGAGGACGAGGCGGCGGCGCTCCTCGGCGAGCGAGCGGGCCAGCGGCTTGGTGAAGAACCGGCCGGGCAGGGTGAAGGCGAGGGGGGCGGACCGCCCCTCCTGGCCCGCCTCGTCCTTCGCCACCAGGGTCAGCAGCACCTTGGCGCCGGCCCAGGGGTTGTCGGTGAGGTCGATCAGGGTGCGGGTGTCGCTGGCCCCTTGCGCATCCGCCGGCAGGCTCAAGGTCAGGCGCGGCGGGGGCACCAGGCTGCGCCCCTTCGTCTGCGGCTCGACGACGCCCTCCGCGGAGGCGAGGCCGTAATCGTCCTTGGCCCGGTAGGCGAGGGTGAAGGTGCCCCGCCCGTTCGTCTCCGGCTGGCCCGCGAAGGCGATCTCCGGCGGCCGGTCGGGGATGGTTTCGATCGTGAGCCGGTGGGTGCTGGCGAATCCGGTGTGCACCGCGACCTCGGCTGTGCCGCCGGTGAGCGTGAAGCGCTCCTCGCGCAGGTCGGGCCGCGCCGGCGCGGCGGCGGGCAGGGGTTTCAGCCCCGCGCCCGGCGTCACGGTCGCGTCGGAGGTGCCGGCGATGCGCACGACGAGCGTCGAGTTCACCGGCGCCCGCAGGCGCTGGCCCGCCTCCGCCAGGGTGACGATGAGGGGCGGCGTGCGCGTGTAGAGCGGCGGGTCGATCCAGCCGTCGACCCGGAACGACGGTGCGGCCGCGGCCGGCCCGCGCCAGTCGAAGGCGGCGCGCAGGCGGTCGCCGGCCTCCGGCCCCGCCACGAAGGCGCCGGCCACCGCGGCGAGGATGGCGCCGGCACGCAACGCGTAGGGATCGCGGCGGGTCATTCCCGGCCGCGGGCCGGAGACCTTCAGGCGGGCGAGGGTCGCGGCGGCGCGCCTGCGGTGCAGCGCCCAGAGGGCCTGCGTGCCGGGATCGTCCCCTCCGAGCGCGAGCGTGTCCTCGAGCGTCCGGGCCGGGCGGTGGGACAGGCCGGCATCGCGGTCGATCCGCGCCAGCGCCTGGATGCGGGCGATCCGGCGCAGGCGCAGGAGCGGCAGCAGCACCCCGACCAGGGCGAGGCCGAAGACCGCCACCCCCGCCATGCGGAGGGCAGGCCCGGCATCGAGCCACAGCCCGAGCCACGACGCGGCGAGGAAGATCAGCACCACCGCGAGGCCGCGCCACAGGATCGGCCAGGCCTGCTCCCACAGCGTCACCCGCCCGGCGCGGACCACCAGCCGGTCGAGCCCGGCGCGCACCGGATCGACCCGGCCTTCCGGGGCGGCTTCGCGCTGCGCGGTGTCCGGCTCGGCCTTGCTCATGCCCTGCTCCCGCTGGTCCCGTCCGGGGACGGGCGAAGAGGGCAGGCTAGCATGCCGGTCCCGGCGGGCCAGCGGGTCAAATCGGCTCAGGCCGACAGGTCTTTGCGGGGCTCCTGGCGCGGCCGGCCGGAATCGAGGGCGTGCGGCACGCCCCCGCTCTGCCGCGCCGCCGCCTCGCGCAGGGGCTGCACGGCGTGGCGGGCCTGGGCCAGGGTCGCCTGGTGCTCGGCGGCGATGCGGAACGCGCGCTCGACCACGGCCTCGGCCCGGGCGAGGAGACTGCCTTCTCGAAGGTTGCCTTGAAGGTTGCCTTGGGGCGCCATCACGTCGGTTCCTCGCGGATCACATGCTGGCACGTTAGCCCGCGAGGATTGGCCGCTCCGTTCGGAAATCCGGTCGCATTTTAGCGATCGGCGCGGGATCGCTCAGGCCGCGAGCCACTCCGGCACCCGGTCGAGCCCGATCAGCTCCTCGTAGGTCGGCCGCGGGCGGATCACCGCGTGATAGGCTCCCCGCACCAGCACCTCCGGCACCAGGAGCCGGGTGTTGTAGGTGCAGGCCTGCACCGCGCCGTAGGCGCCGGCCGACATCACGGCGATCAGGTCGCCGGGCCTGACCTCCGGCATCTCGCGGGTGAGCGCCAGGTAGTCGCCGCTCTCGCAGACCGGGCCGACCACGTCGGCGGTGAGGCGGCCCGCGTCGGGCTTCGGCTCGGCCACCGGGCGCAGGGCGTGGTAGGCCTCGTAGAGCGTCGGGCGGATCAGGTCGTTCATCGCCGCATCGACGATCACGAAGGTGCGGCCCTCGCCGTGCTTGACGTAGACCACCCGCGTGACGAGCACGCCGGCATTGCCGGCGATCATCCGGCCGATCTCGAAGACCGGCTTGAGGCCCAATGGCTTGAAATGCGGCCGCAGCACCGAAGCGAAGGCGGCCGGGTCCGGCGGGGGCGCGTTGTCGTCGCGGTAGGGGATGCCGAGGCCGCCGCCGAAATCGACGTGGTGGAGCCTGTGGCCGGCCGCCATCAGGTCGCGGGCGAGGCCGCAGAGCAGGGCGGCGGCGTTGTCGTAGGGCGCGAGGTCGGTGATCTGGCTGCCGATATGCATGTCGACGCCGACCAGCGACAGGCCCGGCAGGCGGGCTGCCCGGTCGTAGACCTCGCGGGCACGGGAGATCGGGATGCCGAACTTGTTCTCGGACTTGCCGGTCGAGATCTTGGCGTGGGTGCGGGCATCGACGTCAGGGTTGACCCGGATCGAGACCGGCGCCGTCGCGCCCTTCGCGGCGGCGACCCGCGACAGCTGCTCCAGTTCGGGCTCGCTCTCGACGTTGAAGCACAGGATGCGGGCGTCGAGCGCCGCCGCCATCTCGGTCTCGGTCTTGCCGACGCCCGAGAACACGATCCGCTCGCCCGGCACGCCAGCGGCCAGCGCCCGGCGCAGCTCGCCCTCCGAGACGATGTCCATGCCGGCGCCGAGGCGCGCGAGGGTGGCGAGCACCGCCTGGTTCGAGTTCGCCTTCATGGCGTAGCAGACCAGCGCGTCGTCCCCGGAGAACGCCTCGGCGAAGACCCGGTAATGCCGCTCCAGGGTGGCGGAGGCGTAGCAGTAGAACGGGGTGCCGACCGCGCCCGCGAGCCGTGCCAGGTCGACGTCCTCGGCGTGGAGCACGCCGTCGCGATAGGTGAAGTGGTGCATGGAAGTTGACCGGGATCCGGACGCTGCCGCGAGCGCGTGAGACGCGCCCTCTACACGAAACCGGCCGGGCTTTGCACCCTCGCATCCGGTCAGAGGATCGGGTCGAGGGGGAAGGGCTCCTTGGGGATCACGTAGCCCTTGCGGCGGCGGGACGACGACTCGGTCGGGGCCGGGATGCCGGTCGGCGCGGCGACGGCGGCGGAGGGCAGCTCGTCCTCGGGGTCGGGCGCGGAGGCGCCCGCCGAGAGCCCGACGCCGGCCGGCAGGGTGTTGACGGCGGCCGTCCCGGTCTTCGGCCGTGTCCCGCCGGCATTGCCGCCGGCTTGCGGCTGGACGGCCGGCGCCGCCGCGGGCGGCGGCTCGAGCGGGCCGCGCCGGCCGCAGGCTCCGGCCGAGAGGGTGATCAGGCCGAGGAGGACGAGGGTACGGGGACGGAACACGGGCAGGATCCGGAAAACGCGAAGCGTGGCCGCGGCACCATAGCGGCCCGCACCCCGCGAGGCGAGCCCGGGACTCGCAGGCCTTTGCGGGGCCGATGCACGGCATTCGAGCGTGGCCGTTAAGGCGGCGTTGGAAGCGGACCGCGAGAGTGCGGCAGCGGCTGACGGACGGCCCCGCCGATGCCCCGGCGACACACCGCCCCGGAAGGCGGCGGCCGGGCAACGGCGCGGCGATCGTTTCGCTCGCCAATCCGCTAACGAACAGTTAAGCTTTTGGCCGATCGCCGCGTCGGCTTCCGTCGCGTTTGTGAGAGTCCCGTGAGCCTATCGACGGTGCGGCTGCACCAGCTCCTCGTCGCCGCGGCTTTCCTGGTGCCGTGCGTCGTCCTGGTGGGCGCGGCGTGGTGGAACCGGGCCGAGGTCCTGCGGGAAGAGGACAGCGCCGTGGTCCGCACCGCGGCGGTGATGCACGAGCACGCCTCGAAGGTGTTCGACACCGCCGAACTGGCGATGGACCGGGTCGACGACTACGTCTTCGACCGCAGCTGGACCCAGATCGCCGCGCCCGCCACCGGCGGCTTCCTGGCGAGCCTGAAGGCGCCGCTGGCCCAGGCCCGGGCGGTGTGGGTGGTCGATCCGCAGGGGAAGATCCAGGCCTCGAGCCGCGAGGCCGATCTCGGCCGCGACCTCGCGGCCCGGGACGTGTTCTCGGTCCACCGCCCGCGCGACATCGGCATCTATGTCAGCCCCGCCGTGCGGGAGGCGGACGGCACCACCGCCTTCATGGTCAGCCGCCGCCGCTCGACCGACGACGGGCGCTTCGACGGCGTGATCGTGATCGCGCTCGGCACCGAGTATTTCGGCCGCTTCTACGCCGAGATCGCCGCCCCCACCGACCACCGGGCGATGCTCCTGCGCGCCGACGGCGCGATCCTGGTGCGCGAGCCGCCGGGCCCCGACGTCGACGAGCGCCTCGCCCCGGCCGATCCGCTGCTGCGGGCGATCCGCGCCCGGCCGCAGGGGGGCGCCGCCACCGGCACCCCGCCGGGGGAGGCCGAGCGGCTCTACGCCTGGCGGCGCATCGGCGATTATCCGGTCGAGGTCGCCTTCTCGGTCGAGACCGTGATCGCCCTCGACCGCTGGTACGACAACCTGCGGGTCTACGGCCTCGTCGCCACCGTCTCGGCCCTGACCCTGGTGCTGATGGCCTGGCTGGCGCTGGCCCGGGCGCGGGCCGAGCAGCAGGCTTTGGCCGACCTCAAGCGCGAGCACGCCCAGCGCCTCGCCGCCGAGAACCAGCTGCGCCAGTCGCAGAAGATGGAGGCGGTGGGCCAGCTCACCGGCGGCATCGCCCACGACTTCAACAACCTGCTGGCGGTCATCACCGGCTCGCTCGAACTGGTGCAGCGCCGCATCGCCCGAGGGGACACCGATGTCGGCCGCTTCATCGCCGGCGCCCTCGACGGCACCGACCGGGCGGCGAAGCTCACTCACCGGCTCCTCGCCTTCGCCCGCCAGCAGCCCCTGGAACCGCGCCCGACCGATCCGAACCGCCTCGTCGGCGGCATGATCGACCTCCTGCGGCGCACGCTGGGCGAGACCGTCCGGGTCGAGACCCGGCTGATGCCCGACCCGCCGGCGATCTTCGTCGACCAGAACCAGCTCGAGAACGCGATCCTCAATCTCGCGGTCAATGCCCGCGACGCGATGCCGGGCGGCGGGCGGCTCTCCCTGGAGACGGCGCACGGCGCCCTCGACGACGGCACCCGGGCCGTGTCCGTGACGGTGCGGGACACAGGCACCGGCATGCCGCCCGACGTGGTCGCCCGCGCCTTCGAGCCGTTCTTCACCACGAAGCCGCAAGGGCGGGGCACGGGCCTCGGCCTGAGCCAGGTCTACGGCTTCGTCACCCAGTCGGGCGGGCGCGTGCGCATCGACAGCCAGCCGGGCCAGGGCACCGCCATCGAGCTGACCCTGCCGGTGAGCGCAGACGGGGTGCCGGCCGAGACCGCCGGCCGGTCGCTCCTCGCGGCGGCGGTGCCGGGCCGGGCCCGGCAGACGGTGCTGGTGGTGGAGGACGACGCCGCGGTGCGGCTCGCCAGCGCCGAGACCATCGGCGAGCTCGGTTACCGCACCGTGACGGCCCCGGACGGCGCGGCGGCGCTCGCCGCCCTCGACAGCGAGCGGGACGTGGCGGTGCTGTTCACCGACGTGGTGATGCCGGGCCTCGACGGGCCGACGCTCGCGGCCGAGGCGCGGCGCCGGCGGCCCGCTCTGAAGGTGATCTTCGCCACCGGCCATCCGCGGGACGACGAGCAGGACGGGCCGCGCCCGGGCCCCGGGGAGACGGTGTTGCGCAAGCCCTTCACCATCGAGGCCCTGGCCGAGGCCCTGGAGGCCGCCAGCCGGGCCGAGGCCTCGGCGTGAGCCGAGGCCTCCCTCGACTGCTTACTTGTGGGTCTGCTCGTAGTAGTCGATCGCCTTCTTGCAGTTGACCGAGATCTTGTTCATGTTCTTCTCGAAGCAGCGGTCGACCTGAGGGCTGTCCGGCGGCAGGTTGCCGCAATAGGTCATGTAGTCGCCGGTGCAGTACTTCTTCAGGTTGGGATCGTCCCGCTGGGCCAGGGCCGGCCCGGCGAGGACCATCAGGCTGCCGGCAGCCAGGAGAGCGAGCGACATCGGCCTGAGCATCATGTCTGTCGAAGCCTTGCAGAGCGTGGGAAGTGGCAGCGACATGGCCCGAAACCCGCATCCTGACAAGGGCCGCGGGACGGAGGCGATGCGGGGCGGTCGCTGGCGAGGCTGGCGCCCCGGCGGCCCGCAAAGCGGGAAACTCCTGTCGGGGCAGGGGCTTGGGTCGTGTTTCCGGCCCGTTTCCAACCTGATGCTTTGCGGCTTCGCGGGGCTTCGAGCGGGAGCGATGTGCCGCAGAGCACACGGCGCCGCGCCATCCCCCCGGTCATCCCCGGATCGTTCCCTCGGCGTGGTCGGGCCTGCCTGCGCTCGACCCTCGTCGTCACCCGGCCGCGGCGGGCGTCGGCAGCGGGGTCGCCTGCGGCATGCGCGGCTCGGGCCGGCCCTGGCCCTGCATCAGGGCGTCGGCCAGCTCGGCGATCCGGCGTTCCAGGGCGGCGTTCTGGGCCGCGATCTCGGCGGTGGGGGGCGGAGACGCCGTCCGCGCGGCCTGCTGCAGGGCCGTCTGCAGCCGCGCGATCTCGGCCCGGGCGGCCTCGGCCTCGGCGGCGTGGCGGGTGTTGAGGTCGGCCAGCGCGTCCTCGAGGGCCTGGATCTGCTCGCGGGCGGCGCTGGCGACGCTCTCGCCCGCCGCGGCCACCTGCCCGCGGGCCGCCCGGACCCGCTCCTCGGCGACGCCGCGCGCCGCCTCGGCCTCGGCCCGGCCGCTGCGGCTCGCCTCGACCTCGGTGCGCAACGACGCGAGCTCGGCGAGTGCCCGCTGATAGGGGCCCTCCAGCGCCCGCATCGCCTCCTCGGCGGCGGCGCGGGCGGTGCGGGCCTCGGCCAGCTCGCCCTGGACCTGGGCGAGGTTGCCGCGCGCCGCCGCGAGGTCGCGCTCGATCTCGCCGAGATGCGCGTCCCGGCGCTCGATCTCCTGGGTGAGCGTACCGATGCGCACGGTGCGCCGGCCCATCTCCTCCATCTCGGCCCGGCGGGCGGCCTGCGCCTCCTCGACCCGGCGCTCGAGCTGGCGCTCGCGCACCGCGAACTCGGCCCGCAGGTGGTCCTTCTCGGCGGTCAGCTCGACGATCGACATCGGGTAGAGCGCCTCGAGCCGCCGCCGCGTCAGGCGCTCGGCCCGGGCGTTGAGCGCCGGAAGGATCAGCAGGGCGCACAGGCTGGCGGCGAGGAACCCCAGCGCCGCGAACATCAGGGACTCGATCACCCGGGCGATACTCTCTCGGCGTCCGGACGGGAAATCCCGGGCGGACGGTGGATACGGTCGGCGCGCCCCGCGCACGGCATCGGAGCCACGCGCGGGCGGCGCGGCCGGACCCTGCCACGGGACGGCCGCCAGGACCAGCGTGGCCATGCGCGGCGGGTTCCCGAAAAGGGTGTCGACCGACCTGCCCGGACACCGCGTCAGAACGGGTTCCAGGTCGGCGAATCGGTGAATTTCAGGTAGCCGACATTGATCCCGAAGCGCGCGCCGACCCCGGCACGGATCGGCACGACCACGATGTTGTCGGCGGTCACCGCCGACATGCCGAACCCCCCGACCACGTAGGCCGAGCCGTCCATGCCGACGAAGCGGCGGTAGAGCGCGTTCACCCGCGGCAGGTTGTAGATCAGCATCATCGAGCGGGCGCCGTCGCCGCCGACGTCGAAGCCGAGGGAGGGGCCCTGCCAGAACACCTTGCGCTGGCCGGCATTGCGGGTGAACAGCGTGCCCTCGCCGAAGCGCACGCCGCCGATGATCGCGCCGGAGGCCTCCTGGCCGAGGATGTAGCCGTTGGGCTCGCCCCAGCGCCGCGTCGCCTCCTGCACCGTCAGGGCGAGGCCGCGCGAGACCGAGCCGAAGAACTGGTGGCCCGAATCGATGATCTCCCGCGGCTGGAAGGTGCCGGGGTCGCCGGGGCCGCGCCCCTGCGCCGCGGCGGGACCGGGCAGGGCGGCGAGCAGCGCGGGCGCGGCGAGGAGGAAAGCCGCGAGGGCGCGCCGGCGCGAGACGCCGGTCTTCTCCCGACCCGACGCGGCGGAGCCGGTCTTCTGCCGAGCCGGAAAGGCGGAGGGTGCTGAGAGCATTCGTTAGGCATCCCGGCTTAATGTGGTCTCTGCCGGTGTCCCCGGGGCGTCGAGCCCAGGGGAGCCGGCGCGGACGGGCGGCGGGATGCCACAGATGCTGCGAATATGGGTAAGATCCGGTTAACGCGGCGCGGCCTGCTGTCGCTTCTGCCCGCAGGGGCGATCGTGCCTGTCTCCTTCGCCCTGCCGGCCCGCGGCGAGACGCCGCTCGGCGTGCCCGGCCTCTACGCCGCCGATCCCCTGACCGCGCTCGCCCTGCGCGGCTTCGATCCGGTCTCCTACCGGCTCGGATCCGCGCCGCTGCCCGGCGCGGAGGCGCATGAATTCACCTGGGCGGGCCTGGTCTGGCGCTTCGCGTCCGCGTCGAATCGCGGCGCCTTCGCCCGGACGCCGGAGGCCTATGCGCCGCGCCTCGGCGGCTTCGATCCGGAGGGCATGGCCGCCGGGCGGCTCGTCGAGGCCGATCCCCTCGTCGCGGCCCTGCGCGACGACCGACTCTACCTGTTCCGGGATGCGGAGCGCCGCGCGCGGACCGGCATGACGCTCATCGACGCCGCGGAGGCGCGCTGGCCGGAGCTGCGGCCCGAGGCCGTGATCGGCGGCTGAGCCCGCCGGCTCAGCCCCGCATGGGGCAAGCCGCCGGCAGCACCGCGCGGCCGGCCTGCGCCGGGTCGCCGAAGGCCGCGAACGGGCCGTTCCGGTACTGGCCCGGCCGGCGGCCGTAACCGAGGCGCCGGCCGTCCGGACCGACGAGGCAGCCGCCGGCCCGGGTCAGGATGTGGTCGCCCGCGGCGGTGTCCCACTCCATGGTCGGGCCGCAGCGGACGTAGACGTCGCCCTCGCCGCAGGCGATGAGCCCGAACTTCAGGGCCGACGAGACCCCGCGCCGCGCGCCGATCGGCAGTGCGGCGAGGCAGGCCTCGTCCGCCGCCTCGCCGTGGCTGCGGCTGACCAAAGCCGTCATTCCCTCCGCCGGGGCGGGCCGCGCCGCAATCGGCCAAAAGGCGCCCGGCACGCCGTCGACGATCGGCGCCTCGACGGCGTGGTCCCCGGCAGCCCAGACCCGCCCGAGGGCGGGGGCGGCGAGCGCCGCCGCGACCGGCCGCTCGCCGGCGACGAGCGCGATGTTGACCGTGTACTCGCCGGTGCCCTTCAGGAAGTCCCTGGTGCCGTCGAGGGGATCGACGAGGAAGAACAGGGCGGCCGGGGCGGCCTCGGCGGCGGTCTCCTCGGCGATGACCGGGATGCCGGGCCAGGTCCGGTTGAGCGCCGCGACGATCTGCGCCTCGGCCGCGAGGTCCGCCTGGCTCGTCGGCGAGCCGTCCGCCTTGAGGTGATGGCGGCAGCCGCCGAGCTCGAAGCGCCGCAGGATCACCCCGGCCGCCGCGGCGATCCCGGCGAGCCCGCTCGCGATGGCGTCGCGCTCGGGCGGCTCGGGCGGGCGGTCGAAGGAGAGGGCTGGCATCGTGAGCGCGGATGTCATCCCTCCGTCATGCCCGGCGCCGGCGGGTTTGTCGATCGATCCGTGCGCGTGACGACGCGCCGGTCGCCTTTTCAAATTGCCGCGCGACGGCTATCCGTGCCGGCAAACCGTGGCGGGAGCCGCCGCGACCTCGACACCATCTGCCGGCCCCGCGGAGCGCCCCCATGACCACCGTCACCCTCGACGCCCTCGACCTCTCGGCGCTGCTCTGCTCGCGGGTCTGCCACGACGTCATCAGCCCCGTCGGCGCCATCGTGAACGGCCTCGAGGTGCTGGAGGACGAGGACAGCGCCGAGATGCGCGACTTCGCCCTCGACCTGATCCGCAAGAGCGCCCGGCAGGCCTCGGCCCGCCTGCAATTCGCCCGCATCGCCTTCGGGGCGGCGGGCTCGGCCGGAGCCAGCATCGACCTCGCCGATGCCGAGAACGTCTCGCGCGGCATGTTCGGCGACGAGAAGACCCAGCTGTCCTGGAGCGCGCCCCGGGCGCTGTTCCCGAAGAACAAGGTCAAGCTGCTCCTGAACCTCGTGGTCATCGCCGTCACGGCGATCCCCCGCGGCGGCGTGATCGACGTCAAGGTCACCGGCGAGGCCGAGGCCCCGCTCTTCGTCCTGACCGCCAAGGGCGCCTATGCCCGTATCCCGCCCCACGTCGAGGCGCTGATCGCCGGCACGCCGGCGAGCGGCACCGTCGACGCCCACGCGATCCAGCCGTTCTATGCCGGCCTCGTCGCCCGGGCCGCCGAGATGGGCGTGCGGTTCTCGATCGAGGGCGACACGGTCACGATCCGGGCCGAGCCCGCGGCCCCGGCCGAGCCCGAAGTCGAGCCCGAGGTCGACGGCGACGGTAACGGCATCTAACCCCCGCGGCCGGACCCCGGGGCAGGGCGTTTCCCCGCCCGCGCCCCGAGGTTTTCCCCGATCCCGGTGCGAACAACGACCGGGACCGGCCAGTGTGAGGATTTCCGGCAACGGATCATAAAGGCTCCCATGGCAGCGTAGAGACTGCGCAGAGATCCTGCGTGGATCGACGAGTGGCTGCGATGGACGATTTGTTGCGTGAGTTCCTGACGGAATCCGGGGAGCACCTGGACACTGTCGATCTCGAACTCGTCCGGTTCGAGCAGGATCCCAACAACCAGACGATCCTGCGGAACATCTTCCGGCTGGTGCACACCATCAAGGGCACCTGCGGGTTCCTCGGCCTGCCGCGCCTCGAGGCGCTGGCCCATGCGGCCGAGACCCTGATGGGCAAGTTCCGCGACGGGATGCCGGTGACGAGCCCGGCCGTCAGCCTGATCCTGCAGACCCTCGACCGGATCAAGCTGATCCTGGCCGAGCTGGAGCGCACCGGCGGCGAGCCGGCCGGGGTCGACGAAGACCTGATCGGCGCCCTCGAGCGTATGTCCGAGGGACCGATCCCGGAGCCCGAGCCGGTGCCCGTCGCCCCCCCGTCGGCCTCCGGCACCCTGGTGCTGCAGGTGCTGGAGCGGGCGCTCAAGCCCGGCGAGGTCTCCCTCGACGACCTCGAGCGCGCCTTCCGCGACACGCCCGGCCCGGAGGCCGAGGTCGAGCCCCTCGCGCCGTTGCCGGCACCCGAGCCCGTCCGGCAGGAAGCCGCTCGTCCCGAGCCTGTTCGCCAAGAGTCCGTTCGCCAAGAGCCCGTTCGCCAAGAGCCCGTTCGGCAAGAGCCGGTCCGTCAGGAGGTCGCCGCGCCGGCGTCCGAGCCCCGCCGGGCCGACCCCGCGCGGACCGAGCCGGCCGCCGAGGCTGAGAGCGGCCCGGTCAGCAAGGTGCAGACGATCCGGGTGAACGTCGACACCCTCGAGCACCTGATGACCATGGTCTCGGAGCTGGTGCTGACCCGCAACCAGCTGCTCGAGATCGCCCGCCGGCACGAGGACGGCAACTACAAGGTGCCGCTGCAGCGCCTGTCCCACGTCACCGCCGAGCTGCAGGAAGGGGTGATGAAGACCCGCATGCAGCCGATCGGCTCGGCCTGGCAGAAGCTGCCGCGGGTGGTGCGCGACCTCTCGTCGGAACTCGGCAAGAAGATCGACCTGGTGATGCAGGGGGCCGAGACCGAGCTGGACCGCCAAGTCCTCGAGGTCATCAAGGACCCGCTCACCCACATGGTGCGCAACTCGGCCGATCACGGCATCGAGTCGGGCGCGGAGCGCAAGGCCGCCGGCAAGCCCGACAAGGGCACGATCCGCCTCAACGCCTTCCACGAGGGCGGCACGATCACGATCGAGATCGCCGACGACGGCAAGGGCCTCGACCTGCAGGCGATCCGCCGCAAGGCGGTCGAGCGCGGCGTCGCCACGGAGGCCGAGGTCGAGCGGATGACCGACGCCCAGGTGGCGAAGTTCATCTTCCACGCCGGCTTCTCCACCGCCAAGGCGGTCACCTCGGTCTCCGGCCGCGGCGTCGGCATGGACGTGGTGAAGACCAACATCGAGCTGATCGGCGGCACGATCGACATCCAGACCCAGCTCGGCCGCGGCACCACCTTCACGATCAAGATCCCGCTGACCCTCGCCATCGTGGCGGCGCTGATCGTTTCGGCCCGCGAGCAGCGCTTCGCGATCCCGCAGGTCTCGGTGCTGGAACTGGTGCGGGTGCAGCCCGGCACCGACCACACGGTGGAGCGCATCAACGGCTCGCCGGTCCTGCGCCTGCGCGACCGCCTGCTGCCGATCGTGCCGGTGGCGGCGATGCTCGGCCTCGACGCCCCCGACGCCCCGGCCTCGACCGACGAGGGCTTCGTGGTGGTGAGCCAGGTCGGGCGCCAGCGCTTCGGCATCCTGGTCGACGGCGTCTTCCACACGGAAGAGATCGTCGTGAAGCCGATGTCCTCGAAGCTGCGGCACATCCCGCTCTTCTCGGGCAACACCATCCTCGGCGACGGCGCGGTGGTGCTGATCATCGATCCGAACGGCGTCGCCAAGATGGTCGGCTCGGGCACGGCGAGCGGCCAGCCCGGCGAGGTGGAGGCCGAGGCCGAGGGCGACGAGAACGGGGCGGATCAGGCGGTGACGCTCCTGGTGTTCAAGGGCGGCGGCGACTCGCTGAAGGCGGTGCCGCTCTCCCTGGTCACGCGCCTCGAGGAGATCGACGCGGCCAAGATCGAGTGGGTCGGCGGGCGCCCGCTGATCCAGTATCGCGGCCGCCTGATGCCGCTCGTCCCGGCCGATCCGTCGCAGGCGCTCAAGCGCGAGGGCGCCCAGGCCCTGGTGGTGTTCTCCGACGGCGAGCGGTCGATGGGCCTCGTGGTCGACGAGATCGTCGACATCGTCGACGAGGTGCTGGACGTCGAACTGGTCACCGAGCGCTCCGACCTGATCGGCTCGGCGGTGGTGCGCAACCGGGCGACCGAGATCGTCAACATCGCCCATTACCTGCCGCTCGCCCACGACGATTGGGGCCAGACGGCACACCGCGCGGTGCCCAAGGCGCCGAGCCTGCTCCTCGTCGACGACTCGGCCTTCTTCCGCGAGATGCTGACCCCGGTGCTCAAGGCGGCCGGCTTCCGTGTGACGCAGGCCGGCGATGCCGAGGAGGCCATGCGCCATCTCGGCGGCGAGGCGAAGCTGGATCTCGTGGTCTGCGACCTCGAGATGCCGGGCCGCTCGGGGTTCGACCTGATCGAGGCGATGCGCAAGAGCGGCGGACGACTCGCCGCGATGCCGGTGGTGGCGCTCGCCGGCACGATGGCGCCGGACTCGCTCGCCCGGGCGCGTGCCCTCGGCGTCGCCGATTGCGTGGCGAAGTTCGACCGCTCCGGCCTGGTGGCGGCGGTGAACGAGATCACCAGCGCCCCCCTCGACGCCGCGGCATGATCCGCTGACGCGATCGTCCGGGCGCGCTTGCCTGCGTCCGGACCGACCTTCCTCCTACGCCCGAGCCCCGCCCATGATGGCCGCCAACACTAACACCGCCGGCACGACCGCGCCGTCCACCGGCGAGACCACCGACTACGTGACCGTGCTCCTCGGCGACGAGCTGTTCGGCCTGCCGATCGACCGGGTGCACGACGTCTTCATCGCCACCAATCTCACCGACGTCCCGCTGGCGCCGCCGGAGATCAAGGGCCTGCTCAACCTGCGCGGCCGCGTCGTCACGGCGCTCTGCCTGCGCCGCCGCCTCGGCCTGCCGGACCGTACCGGCGACGGCCGTAACATGGCGGTGGGCCTGGAGCATGGCGGCGAGGCCTACGGGCTCCTCGTCGACCAGGTCGGCGAGGTGATGAAGCTCTCGGCCGACACCTACGAGCCGAACCCGGTCCATCTCCACAACCGCTGGCGCGCCGTCTCGCGCGGGGTGCACCGCCTCGACGGCCGCCTGCTGATGATCCTCGACGTCGAGGCGGTCCTCGCCTTCGGCGACGAGCGCCAAGCGGCCAGCGCGGCGTGATCCCCGGGGGCGGCCGGATGAGAACCTTCCTGATCGTCGACGACTCGGCGGTGATCCGCAAGGTGGCGCGCCGGATCATCGAGGGCCTCGGCTTCCGGGTCGCGGAGGCCGAGGACGGCCGCGAGGCGGTCGAGCAGTGCCGCTCGCACATGCCGGACGCCGTTCTGCTCGACTGGAACATGCCGCACATGGACGGTTACGACGTCCTGCGCGCCCTGCGCCGGCTGCCCGAGGGCGACCACCCGAAGGTGCTGTTCTGCACCATCGAGAACGACGTCGCGTCGATCGCCCGCGCGCTCCAGGCCGGCGCCGACGAGTACATCATGAAGCCCTTCGACAAGGACATCATGACCGCCAAGCTCCAGGCGGTCGGTCTCGCTTGAGGCCGACCGCGCGGCGGGCCTTGACCGAGGCCCGCCGCGCCGTGAGCCGCTCCCGGCGGCCCGCGAACGACGAGACGACCGAGACGCCCCGGCTACGCACTGGGGCCCGATCCCCCGGCCGCCCCGTGGCGCGCCCACCGAGATCCGCCATGGCCGCATCCGCCGCGCCCTCCACCCCATCACCGAGCGCCGGACCGCGCATCCGCGTCCTCGTCGCCGACGATTCCGTCGTGGTCCGCGGCTTGGTCTCGCGCTGGCTCGAAGAAGCCGGCTGCGAGGTCGTCGGTACCGCCTCGAACGGCCGCATCGCCCTCGACGCCCTCGACCGGGTCCAGCCCGACATCGTGCTCCTCGACATCGAGATGCCGGAGCTCGATGGCACCCAGGCGCTGCCCCGGATGCTGGCCAAGCGCCCCGGGCTCCAGGTCGTGATGATGTCGACCCTGACGCAACGCAACGCGGAGATCTCGCTCCGCTGCCTGGCGCTCGGTGCGATCGACTACCTGCCCAAGCCCGAGGGCAACCGCGGCGTCACCACCCAGGCGAGTTTCCGCGAGGATCTGGTCCAGAAGATCCGGATGCTCGGGACCGACCTGCGCAACCGGCCGCGGGCGCGCCCGGCCGCGATGCCCGAGCGGCCGGGCCCGGTCGGCCTGCCGGAGCGCCCGGCCATCGCCGCCCCGGCCCCGGCGCCGCGCCCGGCCGCGGCGGCCGTCCCGGTGAGCGTGCGCCCGCGCCCGCTGCGGGTCACGCCGCCGCGCTGCCTGCTCATCGGATCCTCGACCGGCGGCCCGCGGGCAGTCGGGGAGGTGCTCGAGGGCATCGGCGCCGCGACGCTGCGGCGCGTGCCGGTCCTGATCGTCCAGCACATGCCGCCGGTCTTCACCGCGGTCTTCGCCGAGCATCTCGGCGCCCGGATCGGCCTGCCGGCGGCGGAGGCCAAGCACGGCGAGGCGGTGCGCCCGGGCGTCGTCTACGTCGCCCCCGGCGGACGCCACATGGGGCTCACCGGCACCGCCGCCGAGGCGGTGATCCAGCTCAACGACGGTCCGCCGGTCAATTTCTGCCGCCCGGCGGTCGACGTGATGTTCCGCGACGCGGCCGAGGTCTATGGCGCCGCCACCCTGTCGGTGATTCTCACCGGCATGGGCTCGGACGGCACCAAGGGCGCCAAGGCCCTGGTCGATGCCGGCGGGGTCATGCTCGCCCAGGACGAGGCGACCTCGACCGTCTGGGGCATGCCCGGCAGCCTGGTGAAGGCCGGCTACGCCCACGAGATCCTGCCGCTGCCGGCGATCGGCCCGGCGCTCCGCACCGCCATCGGCGGTCACTGATGGATATCCTGCCACGGATCCGGGGGAGGATGCCGCGTCGATGACCGAAACCGAGTTCGATTTCCTCCGCCTCTATCTCAAGCAGCGCTCCGGCCTCGCCCTCACGGCGGAGAAGCGCTACCTGGTCGAGAGCCGCCTGTCGCCGGTCTGCCGGCGCTTCAACCTCGCCGGGCTGACCGAGCTGATCGGCTGCCTGCGGCTCGCCCGCGACGGCGCCATCGAGCGCGCGGTGGTCGAGGCGATGACCACCAACGAGACCTTCTTCTTCCGCGACCGCACGCCGTTCGACCTGTTTCGCGACGTGCTGCTGCCCGGCGCGCTGACGGCCCGGGCCGGCCAGCGCCGCCTGCGGATCTGGTGCGCCGCCGCCTCGACCGGCCAGGAGCCGTACTCGCTGGCGATGCTGCTCGCGGAAGCGGCCCCCCGGCTCGCCGGCTGGCGGGTCGAGATCGTCGCCACCGACCTCTCGACCGAGGTGCTGGAGAAGGCCAGGCTCGGCCTGTACAACCAGTTCGAGGTCCAGCGCGGCCTGCCCGTGCAGCTGATGCTCAAGCACTTCACGCAGGTGGGCGAGCAGTGGCGCATCGCGGAAGGTCTGCGCCAGATGGTCGATTTCCGCCCGCTCAACCTGCTGCAGCCGTTCGAGCAGCTCGGCACCTTCGACATCGTCTATTGCCGCAACGTGCTGATCTACTTCGACACGGTGACCAAGGCCGACGTGCTGCGCCGCATCGCCGACCAGCTCGCCCCCGACGGCGCGGTGCTGCTCGGCGCCGCCGAGACGGTGATCGGCATCACCGAATCGCTGATGCCCGATCCCGAGCATCGCGGCCTCTACCGGCACGCCAGGGCCGGGACGAGCGCGACGGTCCCGGTGCCGAGCCTGGCGGTGCCGAGCGCCGCGGCACCGACCGCCTCTGTGGCGGCCACGGCCGCGGCCGGCCTGCGCTGGGCGACCCGCTGAGATCCCAGGGGCAGGGCCGCCTCGCCCGATCTCGTGCGCGAAGAGGGGCCGGCTTCCGCGGGAAGCCGGCCTTCGGGCGTGCGGCCGTCGTCCGCACCGCCCCACGGCCACAGCCCTGCGCAAGGCGGGCGGAGGAGGATGTTGGCGATCCCGGGCGAGGCCCCCAAAGCCCGGTGCCTGACATCCTGCAAGCTTCGGAGACTTTGCGGTCTCTTCACCTGAAGTGAAACCCTCAGGGTCATCCCGGGACCCGGCGCAGCCGAGAACCCGGGATCCATGACCGCTCACGACTCAGGAAGAGGTGGAACGCGATCCGCCTCGTTCGTCGACCTCGGCGATTATGGCTCCCGGGGTCCGCTCCGCGGCCCCGGAATGACGCGGAGGGTCTGAAGAGCGTCTGCGGAATCTGATCCGTTGGACAACCTGGACGAAATCCCGCAGCCGGCCGGGTGCGATCACGACCGTCATGCCCGGCCTGTGCGTCGTCCGTCGACCGCTCGACAAACCCTCCACCCACCAACGAAAAAACCCCGCCGGAGCGGGGTTCTTTCGTCCGTCCGGCCCGAGGGCCGGTCGTCAGACCGCGATACGGTCCTCGTCCTCGGTCGGCTCGCGCAGCACGTAGCCGCGGCCCCACACCGTCTCGATGTAGTTCTTGCCGTGGCTGGCATTCGCCAGCTTCTTGCGCAGCTTGCAGATGAACACGTCGATGATCTTCAGCTCGGGCTCGTCCATGCCGCCGTAGAGATGGTTCAGGAACATCTCCTTGGTGAGCGTGGTGCCCTTGCGCAGGCTGAGGAGCTCCAGCATCTGGTACTCCTTGCCGGTGAGGTGCACCCGGGCGCTCGCCACCTCGACCGTCTTCTGGTCGAGGTTCACGACCAGGTCGCCGGTGGTGATCACCGACTGCGCGTGGCCCTTCGACCGGCGCACGATCGCGTGGATTCTCGCGACCAGTTCATCTTTGTGGAAAGGTTTGGTGAGGTAATCATCGGCGCCGAAGCCGAGGCCCTTCACCTTGTCCTCGATCCCGGCCATGCCGGAGAGGATCAGGATCGGGGTCTTGACCTTCGCCACCCGCAGCGAGCGCAGAACCTCGTAGCCCGACATGTCGGGCAGGTTCAGGTCGAGCAGAATGATGTCGTAGTCGTACAGCTTGCCGAGATCGACACCCTCCTCGCCGAGGTCGGTCGTATAGGTGTTGAAGTTCTCGGACTTGAGCATCAACTCGATGCTCTGCGCCGTCGCGCTGTCGTCCTCGATCAGAAGTACCCGCATCTCAGGTCCCCAAGCCCTGGCCCTCAAGGGTTAAGGCAAGCCCCCGCCGCCCGTCTCCCACCGGCCCGTGGGGGACGCCCGTTATCTTCCGAACCGCGACGCTATGCCCGAACGGTTAACAAACCCTGTTCCTGTCCCGCAAGCGGTTAGGAAACCGCCGACGGTCCGGACGCTTGCGGGTTGGCGTTCCGTTCCGGCCGAATCGCGGTAGCATACCTGCATCGCGCTCCTGCCGGGCCGCCTAAATGACTCGCATCATTGAGGCCCGCCCCTGATGTTGCGCCCGCGCCACGCCCCCGGAGAACCTCCGGGCACCCGAAGCGGATCCCATCTGCCTCAGTGTTAAGGAGAGGGGTAAATGGATCGTTGATGGAATCCGGCAATGGCAGCGTCACGGTTCGGGAAACCGCCTCGTATCAACAGGATGGTGCCGGGAGAGGGTTTATGAGCGGGTCCGCGGCCGGGGGGGGGCGTTTCGAGGTCGCCCACGCGGCGCTCGCCGGCATCGAGGAGGTCGAGACCTTCGGCCGGGTGGTGGCGGTGCGCGGCCTCCTGATCGAGGTCGCCGGCCCGGTGGCGGCGATGCGGCTCGGCGGCCGTCTCGATGTCGTGGTGAACGAGGCCGCGGGCACCGCCGTGCCCTGCGAGATCATCGGCTTCTCCGGGCCCCACGCCCTGGCGATGCCGTTCGGCTCGCTCCAGGGGGTGCGCCGCGGCTGCCCGGCCCGGGTGCGGGCGGAGGGCGCGGGCGCGATCCGCCCGAGCCGCGCCTGGCTCGGCCGCGTCGTCGACGCGCTGGGCCGCCCGATCGACGGCAAGGGGCCGCTGCCGCCGGGGCCCGCGGCGTACGGCCTCCAGGCCGATCCGCCGCCCGCCCATGCCCGCCGCCGGGTCGGCCCGCCCCTCGACCTCGGGGTCCGCTGCATCAACACCTTCCTGACGATGTGCGCCGGCCAGCGCATGGGCATCTTCGCCGGCTCCGGCGTCGGCAAGTCGGTGCTGCTCTCGATGCTGGCGCGCTACACCGCCGCCGACGTCGCGGTGATCGGCCTCGTCGGCGAGCGCGGTCGCGAGGTGCAGGAATTCCTCCAGGACGACCTCGGGGAGGAGGGCCTCGCCCGCTCCGTCGTGGTGGTCGCCACCTCCGACGAGCCGGCCTTGATGCGCCGCAACGCCGCCTACGTCACCTTCGCCCTCGCCGAGTATTTTCGCGATTGCGGCGCGCAGGTCCTGTGCATGGTCGATTCGATCACCCGCTTCGCCATGGCCCAGCGCGACATCGGGCTCGCCGCCGGCGAGCCGCCGACCGCCAAGGGCTACACGCCGACCGTCTTCTCCGAATTGCCGCGCCTGCTCGAGCGGGCAGGGCCCGGGACCGGCGAGGGGGCGATCACCGGCCTGTTCACCGTGCTGGTCGAGGGCGACGACCACAACGAGCCGGTGGCGGACGCGGTGCGGGGCATCCTCGACGGGCACATCGTGATGGAGCGGGCCATCGCCGAGCGCGGGCGCTACCCGGCGATCAACGTGCTGCGCTCGGTCTCCCGCACCATGCCGCGGGCCTGCGACCCGGATTTCCTTCCCGTGGTGCGCCGCGCCCGCCGGGTGCTCTCGACCTATGCCGACATGGAGGAGCTGATCCGGCTCGGCGCCTACCGCCCGGGCAGCTCGCCGGAAGTCGACGAGGCGATCGGCCTGATGCCGGATCTGGAGGCTTTTCTGGGGCAGGGTAAGGAAGAAGCAACCTCCATCCGCGAGGGTTACGAACGCCTCGCCGCGATCGTCGGCGGGCCGTGAGGGCCGGTCGCGCGGTCCGCCGACGCGGCCGCGTGACGGCGCGTGGCGGGCTCACAGCTCGGCCGCAAGCCGCTGTCGGGAGTAGAGTACCAATGAAGTCGCGGGACACGCTCATCCGGCTGCGCCGCTTCCAGGCCGACGAGAAGCGCCGCAAAGTCGCGCAAATCGAGGCGATGATCGCCGATTTCGCCCGTATGGCCGCCGATCTCGACCGCGAGATCGGCCAGGAGGAGCAGCGGGCCGGGATCTCCGATCCGGCCCATTTCGCCTACCCGACCTATGCCCGCGCGGCCGCGCAGCGCCGCGACAACATCCGCCGCTCGGCCGAGGACCTCGACGTCCAGCTCGCCGCCGCGAAGGCGGCGCTCGCCGAGGCCTTCGAGGAATTGAAGAAGGTCGAGATCCTCGATGACCGCGAGCGCTCGGGCGAGCGCGCCGCCGAGAACGCCCGCGACCAAGCCAGCATGGACGCGATCGGCCTGGGCCGCGCCCGGGGCTGACGAATTACCCCGCCAACAGGGGGATCTGCCCGGCAGCCATGCGGGGCAGGTCGCCGGTGAGCCGCGGATCCGGCGCGACCTCGATCGCTCGTGCGTAAGCGCGGAAGCCGGAGCGGCGGTAGAAATCGACCGCACCGGGATGGTCGAGGGTGCAGGTATGCACCCAGAACCGGTCGATCGGCCGCGAGAACGCCCGGGCCACGGCCTCGTCCATCAGCCGCCGCCCGAAGCCCCGGCCGACCGCCCCCGGCACGAGGCCGAAATAGGCGAGCTGCACCTCTCCCGGCCGGCGCCGGTCGAGCTCGAGAAGGCCGATATCGCCGTCCTCCCCGACGAGGGCCAGGGTCTCGACGTCCGGATCACCCAGGATTGCCGACAGCGCGTCGTCGCTCATCCGGGCCCGGCCGAACCACAGCCAGGGCGTCCCGATCGCCGCGTAGAGCGCCCGGTAGCGGGCGACATCCGCGCCGATCGCCGCGAGCCGCACGGGCTCGCGCGGTCCCGGGGGAGGGGGCTCGCGCATCTCCAGGTAGGTCACCACGGCGGCGACGTGGGTCGGCGGCAGAGCGGTGTAGCCGTCGAGGTTCAGGCGCGGTCCGTCGGTCGGGTGGTCGCTCACGGCGCGGATGTCTCCTGTCGGGAGGGCGGGCCCCGAGGGGGCCGGGCCGTTTCCCTTGTGTCAAGCTTTCCCGTGCCACGCTGTCGCGATGCAGGCTCCGCACCGTCCGGACGACTGGCCGAACGGGGCTTGGCCATTAGATGACGAATCGGGCCGGCCGCCGGACCGTTGAGAGGCACGACCATGCACGACGCCCACGCGCGGGACCGGCGCCGCTTCACGGTCGTCACCGAACCGCGCGCGCAAGTCACACGGCGCATGATCGAGCGCGGCGACGGACCCGCCCTCGAATGGATCGAGGCCGAGCCCGCCGGCGAGCCCCGCGGCGCGCCGCTCCTGTTCGTGCACGGCGCCTTCGGGGGCGCCTGGATGTTCGAGGAGATCTTCCTGCCCCACCTCGCCCGGCGCGGCCGCCGCGCGGCGGCGGTCAGCCTGCGCGGCCACGGCCGCAGCGGGGGCGGGCGCGACCTGCGCGCCGCCTCGCTCGCCGATTACCTCGCCGACCTGACGCTCGCCCTGGCGCAGTGGGACGAGCCGCCGGTACTGGTCGGGCACTCGCTCGGCGGATTGCTGGCCCAGCGCGTCCTCGGCCACGTGCCACTGCGCGGCCTCGTCCTGATGGCCTCCCTGCCGCCGGAGGGCCTCGGCCTCGTCGGCCCGCGCATCGCGATGACCGATGCGGGCTTCTGGGTCGAGGCGCTGGCAGGCTCGCTCCTGCCCGGCCGCGAGCCGGCGGTGGCGCTCGCGCGGCACTGGCTGTTCTCGGAGGGCCTGCCGCTGGAGCGGGCGCAGAACTACGCCGCCCGGATGTCGGCCGAGAGCCCGGTGGCGCTCGCCGAGGCCCACGTGCCGGTCCTGCCGCTCTCGGCGGCCTTCGCGGGCGTGCCGGCCCTGGTCCTCGGCGGCGCCGACGACCGCATGATCTGGCCGGCGACGACGTGGCGCACCGCGCTCTATCACGGCGCTCAGCACCGCACCGTGCCGGGCATCGCCCACTTCCTGCAGCTCGATCTCGGCTCGGAGGGCGTCGCCCGCCTGCTCCTCGACTGGCTCGACGCCAGAGGGGCCTGAACGGGAGAGCCTAAACGGGGCCCGCGGACCGGCGCGCCCCGGCCGGTAGCATCGCGGAAGCGGCACGAAACCGTCACGATCCCATGAAAGGAGGGGCCCGCCGCGACGGGCCGTCCTTGCGGTCGCCCGCAGGGTCGGGCAGAAGCGCGCGCGAGAATTGGGGACGCGACGACCGCGATGAAGAAGATCAAGGATTTCATCTGGCCGGTCATCGGCCTCGGGGCCGTCGTGGTCTCGGTCTACCTGCTGTGGCACCTGCTGAAGGGCCTGTCCTTCGCCGACGTGAAGGCGAGCCTGGCGGCGATCCCGCCGCACCGCTACGCCCTGGCGGTCCTCTCGACCCTGGTCGCCTACGGCGCGCTCGCCTGGTACGACCGGATCGCGCTCCTGCATCTCGGCGTGAAGGGCATCTCCTGGCTCTTCGTGTCGGTCTGCTCCTTCACCACCTACGCGCTGTCGCACAATATCGGCGCCTCGGTGTTCTCCGGCGCCGTGGTGCGCTACCGCGCCTACACGTCGAAGGGGCTCTCGCCCGCCCAGGTGGCGGTGCTGGTGGCGCTCTGCTCCTTCACCTTCGGCCTCGGCACGGCATTCCTCGGCGGCCTGGTGCTGGTGCTGGAGCCCGAGCTGCTGCAGCGCGTCGCGAGCCTGCTGCCGCCGGTGCTCGCGAGCCCGACCACGGCCCGCCTCGTCGGCTTCGGCCTGCTCGGCTTCGTCGCCCTCTACGTCATCGGCTCGATCCTGCACTTCCGGCCGCTGCACATCCGCTCGTTCAAGATCGAGTATCCGCGCCCCAACATCATGGGCCGCCAGCTGATCGCCGCGCCGCTCGAGCTGCTGGGCGCTGCCGGCATCATCTACTTCGCCCTGCCCGAGGTCGGGAATCCGGGCTTCCTCGTGGTGCTCGCGGTGTTCCTCGCCTCGTTCTCGGTGGCGCTGGTCTCCAACGCGCCGGGCGGCATCGGGGTGTTCGAGCTCGTCTTCATCACGGCGATGCCGGACCTGCCGAAGACCGACGTGCTCGCCGCCGTCCTGATCTTCCGCCTGTTCTACCTGCTCGTGCCCTTCGCCCTGGCGATCGGCGTGGTGCTGCTGTTCGAGCGCGGCCGCCTCGCCGACGCGCTGCGCAACAAGGCGAAGTCGCCGGCCACCGTGCCGCCGCCGCCGGTCGACGGCCCCGGCATCACCCCTGACCTGCGCGACGTTCCGGTGCGCAAGGCGGTATGAGCCGCACCCGCCTGCGCCGCGCCGGGCTCGGTCTCCGCGCCCTGCTCGGCCTGCCGGCGGGCGGTTTCCTGATCCCGTACCGGCATGCCGGTACGGCGCGGGCGGAGGGCTACCCGGCCCTCCGCCCGATCTTTTTGAGGGCCGAGCCCGCATTCCGGGCGGTCCTGGCGGCGATCGAAGCGCATGCCCCCGATCTCGACCGCATCGCCGCCGGCGGTCCGAGCCTCATCGGCGAGCGGCCGGCGCGCTTCGCCCAGGACTGGTTCCCGCGCCTCGACGCCGCCGCTGCCTATGCCCTGGTGCGGCGCGAGCGGCCCCGCCGCATCGTCGAGATCGGCTCGGGCCACTCGACCCGCTTCCTCGCGCAAGCCGTCCGCGACGGCGGCCTCTCGACCGCGATCACCTGCATCGACCCGGAGCCCCGCGCGCCGCTCGCCGGCCTCGGCCTGCGCCACGAGGCGCGCCTGTTCGGGCCGGCGGATGCGGAGGCGGCGGCGGCGCTCGAACCCGGCGACGTGCTGTTCATCGATTCGAGCCACGTCGCGATGCCGGGGACCGACGTCGACCGTCTCCTCCTCGACGTGCTGCCGCGTCTCGCCTCCGGCGTGCTCGTGCACCTGCACGACATCTTCCTGCCGGACGCCTATCCCGACGCGTGGGCCTGGCGCGGCTACAACGAGCAAGTGCCGGTCGGCACGCTGCTCCAGGGCGGCGCCTACGCCCCGCTCTTCGCCAGCCGCTACGTGGCGATCCGGACCGGCTGGCCCCTCGACGGCGTCCTCGCGCGGCTGCCCCTGCCGCCGGGAGCCTTCGAGACCAGCCTGTGGCTGCGCAAGGCGTGAGATTTTCAGTCGAATCGCTCGAATGCCACCAATCGGGTGTGATGCCGGATTAACGCCGGACGCCCATCGTGGTCCCCGCATCCGGCCTGACGTCGCGGCCGCGAGGGGGATACGGGCATGCATGCGGGTCTGACGGTCGGGCTGGTCGCCCTCGGAATCCTGGCGGCGGTGGCGCCCGCGGAGGCGCGGGGCCGGCGCGGCGGTGGCGGCGTGTTCTTCGTCTCGGGCCGGAGCCATGCCGCCCCGGCGGAGAGGTCGACCGGCCGGGCTCCGGCGCAGGAGCCTCGGACGCGCACGGCGGCGGCCGAGGCCGGCGGGCCGGAGCCGATGACCACCGGTGCCACTCTGCCGGTCGTCCCGCGCGAGGCTGCTCCCGCGCCCGTTCCCGCCCCGGCGCGGCCCTGGTGCACCGGTCGGGTGTTCGGGTCCGGCGAAGGCTTCTGCGCCATCAACTAGGGCATTGTCCGACCAAGTGGCCGCCGGCCGGGCGGAGAAAATGATGCAAAAACAAGAATCTAAGCAGAGTTGCCCCGTGCAACTCTGCTTAGAGCAGCGCTTGATGGCACCGTGATCGGGTGCTGCTCTAGCGCGAGGAGAGCCGGTCGCGCGGGAGAGACCGGCGGTGTCTCAGTGACCGCTGGTGCGGGCCGGCGCGGAGAGGCGCTCGACGTTGTTGCGCACGTGCTCGCGGTAGCGGTCAATCACCGCTTCCGGCGTGCCGCCGCCGAGCAGGGTGCCGGTCGCCTCGAGGGCCGCGCCGATCTTCTCGCTCACCATCCGCTGCGCCTCGACCTGGCCGGCCAGCCCGCCCCAGGCGAGCTTGACCAGGCGGAGCTCGATGACCCTCTGGGATTCCATGGCGAGCATCGCCGTCGCGTACCAAGCGTCCAACATCCCGATTTCCTTCGCGTTTTGCAAAAACTGCAGGCGGCCCGGGCCGGCTCCGTGAGGAGACCGGCCCGGGAATGGATCAGGCAGCGCGGGCGCGGGGCACCTTGAACGCCGGGAGACGCTCCATCCGGCGGGCGAGGTCCTGCCAGCAGGCGAGCGCCGCATCGACGGCCCGGGTCATCTCGGCGGCCTGGAGCTGCGCGAGGTCGCCCGGCGTGCGGACCGTCAGCGCGGCCTTCCAGAAGGCGAGGGCCGCCTGGCTCTCGCCCTGGAGGAAGGCCACGAGCCGGCCGTTGATCTCGATGAAGCCCTGCATGGCGGCGAGCGGGACCTCGTCCCGGCCCTTCGCGCCGGGCTGCCCGGGCGCCGCTTCCGGCGCGTCCGCGGTCGCGGCGGGGGCCTCGTCCGCGACCGGCTCGGCGACGGGCGCCTCGGCGGTCGCCGGAGCAGCGTCCCGACCGTCCGGATCCTGCGCCAAGGCCGGCTCGGGCTCGGGGGCGACGGCTTCGGCCGCCTCGGCCGTGGGCTCCTCGGCGACGGGCACCTCGATCGAGGCATCCGGCGACGCGTCGTCGACCTTGGACTCCTCGATCTCGGCGTCGTCCTGCTCGGCCTCGTCGATGGCCTCGGCGATGGGCGCATCGGCCGCCTGTTCCGGCTCGGCGGCCTCCGCCGGCGCCCCCCCGGCCTCGGCGGTCGGCGCGGTGTCGGGCTGCTCGGCCTCGGCCTGCTCCGTCCCGGCCGGGGCCTCGATCTCGGCGGTCACGTCCATCATCGCCTCGTCGGACATCGGCTCGCCGGCGGTCGTCTCGCTCGCGGTCAGTTCGCTCGACTTGGCAGGATCGTCCATCCGCGCCGCCGTCCGGACGGGGGGCGGCGGGGGGGCTTGCGGGTTCTGTCGCTGCGGCGCGTCGTGGTCATGGCTCGGCCTCCTCGGAGTAGCGGGCGCCGCGTCCCTGGCGCGTCGCCCGGCGGGCGGCCGCCCTCGCCCGATGCGGGGGCGGACGCGCGGAGCCGGCGCGCCGGCAGGCTCGTCCGGGGCACCGGCAGGTCGGCGCGGATCGAATCCGCGCGGCCGATCGGCGGCGCGACAGGACGCGCCGTCGGTCACATTCCCTGGGCCGCGGACCGTCGGTGGATCGCGGGCCTGCCGTCCGCGATCGTCGCGACGGCCGGATCGGGAATGGCGTTCGGCCCGGCCTTCGTGACGAGGCGGAGCCTCGTTCCCGACGGGCCCGGGCCTCGGCCGGGTTGTCATCGCGCCTTATCGACGAAGCGGATCCCGGTTCGTCGAAGATCTGCGGCAAGATCAGTGATCCGAGCCTCCGCCGATCGTGCTGCGATCGGTGGAAGCTCCAGGCGTGATTACGCCTTGGCCTGGGCCTTGCTCAGGTCGGCCTTGATCGCCTCGGACAGGGTGGCGAACTCTTTCGCCTGGCCCTGCAGCGCGCTCATCTGGTTGCGCATGTACTCGCCCTGGAGCTCGAGCGCCTCCTTGACGTCGCGGCTGCGCACCAGCTTCTCGGCGAGATCGAAGGTCGCCGTGGCGTGCTGCTCGGTATAGTCGAAGCCGCGGGCCACGGCGGCGCCCATGCCGGTCTGCGAGGTCTGGGTCGAGGACTGCACGGTCTCGGCGAGCTTGCGGGCGGAGCCGAGGAAGGTGCCGAACGCCGTGCGGGCGTTCTGGACGCCCTTCTCGGCGAAGTCGCGCATCTCGGACGGGATCTCGAAGGGCTTCTGGGTGCTGCTCATGGGCGTTGCCTCTGGCTGTCGCTACGCGCGCCGCCCGTGAGGATTTGTGCGACGCAGCAATTACGATGCTGCAATGCAGCGCGAGAGTCAACGGGTCGCGCAGGGGGGAGGGCTTGCGGCGGCGCGAAACAGCGCTAGGACCGCGACCCCTCCCCGCGGCTCCGCTAGAGACGACGGATGATCAATCGCGCCCGGATCGGACGAAGGATCTCCCCTCGCCAGCCGAATCCGTCGATCGATCTCCGCTTTGCTCTAACAAGTCGGCGCCGATGCGGCAGCGGACGGGCTCGATGCCCGGATCGCGCTCGCTCAGCCTTCACACGTCACGTTTCGTTAAGGTTTTCGGCGCCGAATCGCGGCAATCTGGCGTTAACGAAACAGCGTGATACTCACGGACAATCGTGATCCCGGGTTCGGGACATCCTCGGCTGCCGCCGGCAGCCCTACGAGTACCTGACGAGGACTGCCGATGCGTGCCCTGCGGTTCCGCCCCCATCCCGCCATCCTCGCGGCCGGCATCCTCGGCCTCGGCACCCTGTCGGGCTGGGGCGCCTACGCCGTCTCCTCCTCGGGCAGGAGCGCGCTGCGCGCCCAGCTGGCGGAGACCGAGGGCCAGCGCGACGCGCTCGCCGCGCGCTTCAAGCAGTTCCAGGACGTCGAGGCCGAGCTGCGCGACCGCCAGGCCAAGATCGCCGCGACGCGGGACGAGATCGCCCAGCTCGGCGCGACCCGCGACAAGGCCAAGGCGCAGCTCACCGCCACCCAGCGCGACCTCGCCTCGCTGACCAAGCGCCTCGACCAGGCGAAGGACAAGGTGACCCAGACCGGCAGCATCACGCCGCCCGCCGCCGACGCGGCCAAGAAGCCGGCGCGGTGAAATGAAGCCGGCGCGGTGAAATGAAGCCGGCGCGGTCGGTCGCGCGTCGAAGAGAGGACGATCGATTGTCCAGTCTCGACGTCGTCCCGGGGCCGCGCAGCGGAACCCGGGATCCATAATCGCTGACAGCGCAGGATGAGGCGGAATACCCTCCGCTTTCATCTTCGACCGCAGCGTTGATGGATCCCGGGTTCTCGCCGTTCGGCGAGCTCCGGGATGACGCAGAGAGGTGTCGCCGTCGATGCCGGATCGATCGACTCGCCGATCAGGCAGGCTTCTGGGCGGGAAGAACTCGAAAACAGGCTCAGGCCGGAACGAGCTCCGCGGCCTGCCGCGGGGATTGCAGCACCGTCTCGGCCTCGCGGCGCGACAGGCTCTCGACCAGGGCGGCCCAGCGCATGCCGACTTCGTGGCCGAGGGTGAGCTGGCCGGCCTCGTCGTAGCGGCGCCAGCCGCAGCGCGGCGCGCCGTCCGCCCCGATCTCGTCGTAGGTCTCGTAGCGCGCGACCAGGCGGTCGTCGCGGTCGTATTCCCGGTGGAACCAGCACATCCCGAACACCCGGCCGCCGCGGCCGAGCATCCCGGCGCTTTCGAGCCGGTGCTCGCCAGGGATGCGGAAGATGGTCTCGAAGGCGGGAGGCGCGTAGCGCATGGGCATCTCCGTCGCGAATCTGTCGAGGGAGCGGCGCCGACACGGACGGGGCGCCAAGTCGGGCCCGGCGGCGCCGGGCGGCGCGGCTCCGGGAGCGCCCCCGGAGATCACGCGTTAATTATTCCTAAACAATTTGTGCGCCGCAACCATCCGTGCGTCAAGCCTGGATGATTCGGCTCGCAAGCGAAAGAACTACTGACCTTTCGCAGCGATCGCCTCGGCCCATGCCACCGAGCGGCGGGCCATCGGGATATGCTGGCGCTCGAACATGCGGCCGTTGATCTGGATCGCGCCGCGCTTGGCGTTCTCGGGGCGCTCGTAGACCGCGATCACCGTGCGGGCGACCGCGACCTCCTCCTCGGTCGGCGCGAAGGCGGCGTTGGCGAGGGGGACCTGGTTCGGATGGATCAGGGTCTTGCCGTCGAAGCCGAGGATGCGGGCCTGCTCGCATTCCTGGCGGCAGCCGTCAGTGTCGGAGAAGTTGTTGTAGACGCCGTCCAGGATGGTCAGTCCCTCGGCACGAGCGCCGGCGAGCGCCGTCATCAGCCAGGGCATCATCGGGGCCCGGCCGGGCACGATCTGCGTCCAGGTGTCCTTGGCGAGGTCGTTGGTACCGAGCACGAAGCAGGTGAGCCGGGTGCCGGGATTGCGCCGGGCCGCGGCGATCGCCTGGATGTTGAGGATCGAGGCCGGGGTCTCGATCATCGCCCAGATCTTGATCTCCGGCGGCGCGTCGAGGGCTTCCAGCCGGTCGGCGATGTTCTCGAGCACCGCCGGGGAGGAGACCTTCGGCATCAGGATCGCGTCGGGCTTCGCCTCGATCGCCGCGCGCAGGTCGGCCTCGCCCCAGGGGGTCTGGGGGGCGTTGACCCGGATGATCAGCTCGCGCTCGCCGTAGCCGCCCTGGCGCACCGCGGCGCAGACCTGCTCGCGCGCCGTCTCCTTGGCGTCGGGCGCTACCGCGTCTTCGAGGTCGAGGATCAGGGCGTCGGCCGCCAGCGTCCGCGCCTTCTCCAGCGCGCGCTGGTTGGAGCCCGGCATATAGAGCACGCTGCGGCGGAGGCGGAGGTCGATCATCGAAGGCGTTCCCTTGCGGTCGATCCCTGCTTACGGCAGCGCGCGATTGCGTTGCAACATGCCCGGCGGATTCCGCCACCCTGCGGTCCACGCTCCAGGCGAACAGGGCGCCTCCCACGACCTACTCGGCGGCGATGCGCCGGGGCCGGAGATCGAGGGAGGCGTGGCCGAGCGTCTCCGCCACCGCCGTCAGGGTCCGCGACAGGGCGTCGAAGCCGGGGCGCGGCACGAGCTTGCGCTCGTCCATGTAGAGGGCGCGGTTGACCTCGATCTGCAGGGCGTGGCGGCCGAGCGCCGGCTCGCCGTAATGCTCGGTGATGAAGGCGCCCGCATAGGGCTTGTTGCGCACCACCCGCAGGCCGTGGCCGCGGAAGGCCGCTTCGGCGCAGTCGACCAGATCGGGCGCACAGGAGGTGCCGAAACGGTCGCCGAGCACCACGTCGACCGCGGGCCCCTCGTCGCGGGCGAGGCTGGTCGAGGGCATCGAATGGCAGTCGATCAGGACGGCGTGGCCGAAGGTCCGGGCGGTGCGCGCCACCAGCTCCTTCAGGGTGCGGTGATAGGGCTTGTACAGCTCCTCGATCCGCGCCATCGCCTCCTCGACCGGCAGGCGGGCGCGGTAGATCTCCTGGCCGTCCGCCACCACCCGCGGCACCGTGCCGAGGCCGCCGGCCACCCGCATCGAGCGCACGTTGACGAAGGGCGGCAGCCGCCCGTCGAACATCCGCGGGTCGAGCTCGTAGGGCTCGCGGTTCACGTCGAGATAGGCCCGCGGGAAGGCGGCCCGCATCAGCGGCGCGCCCAGAGACACGACGGGCGCGTAGAGCCGGTCGACGAAGGCGTCCTCCGAGCGGCGCAACGCCACCGCGTCGAGCCGCGACGCCGCCACAAACGAGGCCGGGTAGACCGCTCCCGAATGGCCGGTGTTGTAGACGAACGGCAGGGTCTGCCGCTCCGGCTCGTCCACCCGGAAGGGCGGCGTGAACAGGCTGGCGGGAGAGACCCTGCTCATCCGGCCGTCCGGAGGAGGAGGGTGGGGACGGGACGCGATCGCACCTTCATCCGGCTAATCTGGCGCCCCTTCCCCGGCCTGTCCACTGCGGCGACGGGGCCGACGCAGCGTCAGAATTCCGCCGGGGGAAACCGGCCCGGACGGCCCGGCGTCAACACTCTGTTTACCACGCGGCCGCTTTATGGAATGAACGCACCGAATCGGTATCCGGGACTTTCGTTCATGAAGATCCTCCTCGCGGAAGACGACAACGACATGCGTCGCTTCCTCGCCAAGGCGCTCCAGAACGCGGGCTACGACGTGGCCTCGTTCGACAACGGGCTCTCGGCCTACAACCGCCTGCGCGAGGAGCCGTTCGAGCTCCTGCTCACCGACATCGTGATGCCCGAGATGGACGGCATCGAGCTGGCGCGCCGCGCCACCGAGCTCGACCCCGACATCAAGGTGATGTTCATCACCGGCTTCGCCGCGGTGGCGCTCAACCCGGATTCGAAAGCTCCGAAGGACGCCAAGGTCCTGTCGAAGCCGTTCCACCTGCGCGAGCTGGTGACGGAAGTCGAGAAGCTGATGGCGGCCTGAGGCCGCGGCTGGCGCAGCTGTCCGCGGGCCCCTATATCGGGGTCCTCCCCAGCAGCGCGCGAGCGGACGGATGCAGCCGGTCACGATCTACACCACCAGCTGGTGCCCCTATTGCGCGGCGGCGAAGTCGCTGCTGCAGGAGAAGGGCGCCGCCTTCACCGAGATCGACGTCGAGGCCAAGGCTGGCGCCCGGCGCGAGATGATCGACAAGGCCGGCGGCCGCACCAGCGTGCCGCAGATCTTCGTCGGCACGACCCATATCGGCGGCTGCGACGACCTCTACGCCCTCGACCGCTCCGGCAAGCTCGATCCGCTCCTCGCCGGCTGACGCGCCTTACGACGTCGCGCCCCTGGCGGGGCGGTGGCGTTCCGGCGTAAGCTTTTCGGAGTCTTCCGGAGTCGCCCCCATGACCGCTCCCCGCTTCGTCGCCGCCTGCGTGCAGATGCGCTCCGGCCGCGACCCCGCGCAGAACCGCGACGCCGCGGTGGCGGGCATCCGCGAGGCGGCGGAACGCGGGGCGCACTACGTCCAGACGCCGGAGATGACCTCGCTCCTCGAGCGCGACCGGCCGAGCCTGTTTCAGAAGATCCGCGCGCCGGACGACGACTCGACCCTCGGCGCGCTGCGCGACGTCGCCCGCGAGCGCGGGGTCGTGGTCCATGTCGGGTCGCTGGCGGTGAAGAACGGCGACAAGGTCGCCAACCGCGCCTTCGTGATCGACCGCGAGGGCGCGATCATAGCTGCCTACGACAAGCTCCACCTCTACGATGTCGACCTGCCGAACGGCGAGAGCTACCGCGAGTCGGCGACCTATACCGGCGGAGCCCGGGCCGTCGTCGCCGACCTGCCCTGGGGCCGGCTCGGCGTCGCGATCTGCTACGACGTGCGCTTCCCCGCCCTCTACCGGGCCCTGGCGGAAGCGGGCGCCGAGATCCTGTCGGCGCCCGCCGCCTTCACCCGCCAGACCGGCGAGGCGCATTGGCACGTGCTCCAGCGCGCCCGGGCGATCGAGACCGGCTCGTTCATGATCTCGGCCGCGCAGGGCGGCCGACACGAGGACGGGCGCGAGACCTACGGCCACTCGCTCATCGTCGACCCCTGGGGCCGCGTGCTCGCCGAGGCCGACGGGAACGAGCCCGGCGTGATCCTGGCCGAGATCGACATGGCCCTCGTCGCCGATGCGCGCGCCCGCATCCCGGCCCTGCGCCACGCGAAGCCCGTGGTGGTCGAGGCCGCCCGGGCCTGATGGACGGGCTACGGCCGCGCGGCATTCCCTTGGTGTCGGATTTCCGCCACAAGGGGGCCTTCGCGCATCGCAGCCCCTCGCAACCGCGCGCCCGCCCCCCGATATTCCGGTCATGATCCGCTACGCCCTGTCCTGCGATTCCGGCCACAGCTTCGAGAGCTGGTTCCCGTCGAGCGAGTCCTACGACGAGCAGGCGCGGGCCGGCTTCGTGACCTGCCCGTTCTGCAACAGCCCGAAAGTGGCCAAGCAGATCATGGCGCCGTCCCTCGGCCGCGCCGCGAACCTGCCCGCTCCCGTCGAGGCGCCGAGCGCGCCTGCGGCCCCGGCCCCTGCCGAGGCGCCGGTCAGCCTGGTCTCCGAGCCCGAGCGGCAGCTGCGCGCGATGATCCGCGCCCTGCACGAGCACGTCGCCCGCACCGCCGACCATGTCGGCGAGAACTTCGCGTCGGAAGCCCGCCGGATGCATTACGGCGAGACCGAGCAGCGGGCGATCTACGGCGAGGCGAGCCTCACCGAGGCGCGCTCGCTCCTGGAGGAGGGGATCGCGGTGCAGCCCCTGCCGTCGCTGCCGGACGATCGGAACTGAGCGTCAGCTTGCCAGGAACAGCACGGAGCGGTCCGAGGCCTCCAGCACCGTCTCGGCCAGCGGCCCGAAGGCCGCGCCGTCTCCGGCGCGGCGCGTGACGCCCATCACGATCAGGTCGCGATTCCCGGCCCGGGCCCGGCGCAGGATCTCCCGCTCCGGCGCCCGCGTGGCCCGCACCTCCGTCCGTACCCGCAGGCCCGCCTGCTCGGCGAGGTCGAGCACGTCGCGCAAGGCCGCCGCATCGCCTTGGCCCAGGCCGGTGGCCAACCCGGTGAGGCGGCGCGGGCCGGCGCCCTGCGACAAAAAAAGCACCGTCAGCGGCGCGCCGGCGCCGCGGGCGAGCGTCACGGCGACCTCGGCGCCGCGTCTCGCGGCCCGGGTGCCGTCGACCACCGCCAGGATCGAGAGCGCGGCGCGCTCCGGGTCCTCGCGATGGGCGCCCCGCGCCGCCGCGATGGAGAGCGGACCGTCGAACCGCTCGGCCGCGTCGGCCACCGCGTCGGCGAGGCCGCCCTCGGGCGCCACGGTCGGGTCGATACCGACGATCAGGAGGTCGTAGCCCTTGGCGGCCTCCTCGGCCACGGCCTCCGCCGCCGGCGCGTCGCGGACGAGCTCGGTCACCTCGACCGCCCCGGCCTCCTCGTCGCGCGCGCCGTGGGCGGCCTCCGCCACGGCGCCGGACAGGACGGCGCCCTCATTGTCAGGCCCGAGCCGCACCACCGTCACCGGCATGCCGCGCGAGCCGGCGACGAGGCCGGCGATCCGGGCGGCGAAGCGTCCCTTCGCGCCGTCATCGGCGGCGACGAGCAGGCGTTCGAGATTGGCGACGAAGCCGCGCTCCTCCGCCGCCTCGCGCTCCAGCCGCTCCTTCTCCTCGCCCCTCAGCGGCAGGCGGTGGAGCGCCCAGCGTAAGGTGGGCGGCATCGCCAGGGTGGTGATCAGCGCCATCGCGACGATCATCGTGAACAGGTCCTGGCTCAGCGCCCCCATGCCGAGCCCGATCGAGGCGACGATCACCTCGGTCGAGCCGCGGGCATTCATGCCGCAGGCGAGGGCCAGCGATTCCGGCCGCCTCAAGCCCCCGAGCAGCCCGCCCGCGAAGGCGCCGGCGAACTTGCCGAGGCTCGCGATGGCGATGAGCCCGAGGGTGAGGAGCAGCAGGCGCGGGTCGCGCAGGATGGTGAGGTCGGCGCTCAGGCCCGCGAGCCCGAAGAAGATCGGCGCGAACAGGGCGGTGACGACGCCGCGCAGCTGCTCGTCGATGCGCTTCGTCAGGATCGGCGACTGGCCGACGAGGAGGCCGGCCACGAAGGCGCCGAGCACCGTATGCACGCCGATGGCTTGCGTGATCAGCGCCAGCACGCCCATCAGCACCAGGATCGCGGTGATCACCGCGGCCTCGCTCTGCAGCGCGTCGTTCGCCCAGCGGATCAGCAGGAAGACGAGGCGCCGCCCGACCGTGAGGCTGAGGCCGAGGAACACCAGGGTCCCGGCGAGACTGCGCCCGACCTCCCACGGGTCGATGGTGCCTCCTTGGGCCAGGCTGAAGATCACCGCGATGATCACCCAGCCGATCGTGTCGTCGATGATCGCCGAGGCGACGATGACCTGGCCGACGTTGCGGCGCAGGAAATCCATCTCCCGCACCACCATCGCGACGATCTTGACCGACGAGATCGCCAGTGCCGTGCCGAGGAAGAGCGCGGTGACGAGGCGCAGTTCCGGGTGCGGCAGCATCGTCTCGGGCAGGAACCAGCCGAGGAGGAAGCCGCAGCCGAACGGCACCGCGACGCCGGTGACCGAGACGCTGAGCGCCGCGCGCCGGACCTTGCGCACCAGGGCGAGATCTGTCTCCATGCCGGTCATCAGCAGGAGGAGCAGGATGCCGAGCTGGGCGATGCCGTCCAGGAGCGCCTTCTGGTCGCGGCCCGGCGGAAACAGCCAGTGTTGCGCCTCCGGCCAGACCGCCCCGAGGAAAGACGGCCCGAGCAGGATGCCGGCGAGCAGCTGGCCCATCACCGCCGGCTGACCGACGCGCAGCATCGCCTCGCCGAGCAGGCGCCCGACGGTGAGGAGCAGCACGATCTGCACGACCAGCACGACCTCGGACGGGCCGCCGCCCGAGCCGATCCCGGCGGCCTGCGCGGCGCCGGCGGCGAGGATTGCCAGAACCGGGAGGGCCGGGACGAGGAACGCCGGCCTCACGCGGCGGGCCCGCCGGACGGGGCCGGAGGGGAGGGCGGAGGGGCGCTGGTCTCTCGCACGCGGTCTCTCGTGTCCTCTCGCTTCGAGCGAGCGTCAACCGAGGGACACTTGGGCGGTTCCGGGCGGCGCGACGTCGCTCGGACGCTATCGGTACACCGTCCTTCTCGCCGCCCGCCTTCGGTGACCGCGACGAGATCGATTGCACCTCGTCATTCCGGGGCTGCGTAGCGGAGCCCGGAATCCAGACACACAGGTCGTTTCAGAACGAGGTGGTAAGCAGGCCGCTTGATCCTGAACCATCCGCGGTTCTGGGCGTGCCTGCAACACTCCGGGCTCCGCTGCCCGGCCCCGGAATGACAGGGAGGATCTCAGTCTCGCGCAAGCCCATCGAACGGACGCTCGAATGCGCGAAACCGTCACTTCCTGATCGGCACGCCCTTCGTGGTGAAGCGCTGCCCGCCCCCCGGGGCCCGCACCGGCCGCTGCGGGCCCCGCCCCTTGCCGGCCCCCGCGCCCAGGCCGGTTCCCGGCGGCTGCGAGAACGGCACGAGCTGGTCCGGCCGCGGGCCGATGAGGTCGGCGCGGCCCATCTCCCGCAGCGCCTCGCGCAGGAGCGGCCAGTTCTCGGGGTCGTGGTAGCGCAGGAACGCCTTGTGCAGACGGCGCTGCCGCAGGCCCTTGATCGCCTCGACCGGCTCGCTGCCGCCGCGCCGCACGCCCCGCAAGGGGTTGATCTCCGTGTGGTACATCGCCGTGGCGGTCGCCATCGGCGAGGGCAGGAAGGTCTGCACCTGGTCGGCGCGATAGTTGTTCTTCTTGAGCCAGAGCGCGAGGTGCATCATGTCCTCGTCGGTCGTGCCCGGATGCGCCGCGATGAAGTACGGAATCAGGTAGTACTTCTTGCCGGCCTCCTTGGCGGCGGCGTCGAACATCTCCTTGAAGCGGTCGTAAGTGCCGATGCCCGGCTTCATCATCTTGTCGAGGGGGCCGCGCTCGGTATGCTCGGGCGCGATCTTCAGGCGGCCGCCGACATGGTGGGTGACGAGTTCCTTGACGTATTCGGGGCTGCGGACGGCGAGGTCGTAGCGCACGCCCGACGCGACCATCACCTTCTTGACGCCCTTGACCTCGCGCACCTTGCGGTAGAGCCGGATCAGGTCGTCGTGCGAGGTGTTGAGGTTCGGGCAGATGTCCGGGAAGACGCAGGAGGGCAGCCGGCACGCCGCCTCGATCTTCGGGTCCTTGCAGGCCATCCGGTACATGTTGGCGGTCGGCCCGCCGACATCCGAGATCACGCCGGTGAAGCCCGGGGTCTTGTCGCGGATCCGCTCGATCTCGCGCAGGATCGAGCCCTCGGAGCGGTTCTGGATGACCCGGCCCTCGTGCTCGGTGATCGAGCAGAAGGTGCAGCCGCCGAAGCAGCCGCGCATGATCGTCACCGAGAACTTGATCATGTCCCAGGCGGGGATCTTGGCGTCGCCGTAGGACGGATGCGGGGCGCGGGCGTAGGGCAGGTCGTAGACCGAATCCATCTCCTCGCTGGTGAGCGGGATGGGCGGCGGGTTCAGCCACAGGTCGCGGTCGCCGTGGCGCTGGACGAGCGGGCGCGCGTTGCCGGGATTGGCCTCCCGGTGCAGCACGCGCGAGGCGCGGGCATAGGCCTCCTTGTCGTCCTTGACCTCGTCGTAGGCCGGGAGCCGGATCACGGTGTCCCCGGGTTTGCGGGTGGCGGCCTCGTCGGCCGAGTCGAGGTCGTCCGCCGGCAGCTCGGTGTAGTGCTCGGGCACGCGGCGGAACAGGGCGACGCCCCGGACCGAATCGATCTCGTGCGGCGCCTCGCCGGCGGCGAGGCGGTTCGCCACCTCCACCACCGCGCGCTCGGCATTGCCGTAGATGAGAAGGTCGGCCTTGGCATCGGCCAGGATCGAGCGGCGCACCTTGTCCGACCAGTAATCGTAATGCGCGATGCGGCGCAGCGAGGCCTCGATGCCGCCGAGGATGATCGGCACGTCCTTGTAGGCCTCGCGGCAGCGCTGCGTGTAGACGATGGTGCAGCGGTCCGGGCGCTTTCCGCCCTCGCCGCCGGCCGTGTAGGCGTCGTCGTGGCGCAGGCGCCGGTCCGCGGTGTAGCGGTTCACCATCGAATCGAGGTTGCCGCCGGTGACGCCGAAGAACAGCCGCGGTTTGCCCAGCGCCCGGAACGGCTCGGCCGATTGCCAGTCGGGCTGGGCGATGATGCCGACCCGGAAGCCCTGCGCCTCGAGCAGCCGGCCGATGATCGCCATGCCGAAGCTCGGATGATCGACGTAGGCGTCGCCCGTCACCAGCACGATGTCGCAGGCGTCCCACCCGAGCGCGGCCATCTCGGCGCGGCTCATGGGGAGGAACGGCGCCGCCTTGCCGGCGGACGGCGAGGGGCAGGACAACGGGGCCACGGATCGCGCGAGGGCCGGGGAGGGGTGGGCGGGAGCTTGGAGTTCCATGGGGCCGATGCATAGGCCGCCGCGACCGCGCCGCCAAGACCATCGAACACAGAAAGACCGCCGAACAAAGAACCTGAAGATCAACGACGGGTGAGCGGAGCGGTTCTTCGTCGGTGCCAGAGAATGGCCGAGCTTTGCTTTCTCGCCTGCCGCATGGTCGCGCCGGCGGGCGGCCTCGTCCCATCGGACGGGGTGAGCCGTGCGACGCGCGGAGGTCGTCGGTGCGTGAAATCGGCGAAGCCGGGCCGTCGCGCTCGTCCGGCTTGGTGAGCCGATCCCGAACGGCGCCCCCGGCGATCCGAGGAGATCGTTAAGGGTCGGCGCCTAGGCTCGCGGATGGTCAACCGTTCCCGAGTATCCGACCGTGTCCCTGCGTACCAACCTCACCCTCGCGACGATCGCGGGCCTCGGCTTCGCCATGGTCTGCGCCGTCTGCTCGGCGCAGCTCGACCGCGAGCCGCAGCGCCCGCCCCAGCTCGTCGCCGCCGTCAAGGCCGTGCCGCTGGACGAGCCGGTCACCACCGGCTCGATCGTGCCGACCCCGGCCGCCGCCAAGGTGGCCCGGCTGGCGAGGCCCGAGCCGAAGCCGGAGCCCAGGAAGGAGGTCAAGAAGGCCGAGCCGGCCCTCGATTCCGAGCGCCTCGCGGCGCTGCTGGCCGAGCCGACGGTGATGAAGCCGAAGCGCTGACGGGTTCAGCCCCGGCGCAGGGCCCGCGCCGCGGCGGTGCCGGCGAACGCCGCCAGCCCGAGGGCGATCAGGGCGTTGTAGCCGGCGAGCGAGATCCCGAAGAAGCGCCAGGCCGCCGCGGTGCAATCCACCGGGCGGGTGGTCTCGAGAGTCTTGAGGAAGTCGCCGACGCCGGCCGGCGCGGGGCCGGCGCCGCCGCCGCAATCGCTCGGTCCGGGCCAGAACCCCCACTCGGCCCCGGCATGGTAGGCGCCGAGCCCGGCCCCGACCAGGAAGATCAGCGCCACCAGGGCCAGCAGCCAGGCCGCGAGGCGCCGCGGCAGCAGCAGCGCGGCCGCCAGCAGCGGCAGGGCGAGGTAGTAGGGCTGGCGCTCGGTCAGGCACAGCTTGCACGGCACGTAGCCGAGGACGTGCTGGAAGATCAGCGCGCCGCCCACGGTCGCGGCGGCGCCGACCAGCACCAGCAGGGCCGCCGGCCGGGGAGCGGTGAGCTGCGCGGCGAGGGCGTGAGCCATGGAAAGACCCTCAGAACAGGTAGCGGAAGCCGACGAAGCCGAGCACGCAGACCGCCGCGAAGACCGCCGCCACCGCGTTCAGGTGCCGGTCGAGCACCGCGCGGATGCCGACGCCGTAGCGGCCGACGAGGCCCGCCAGGATGAAGAACCGCGCGCCGCGGGTGATCAGCGACAGCACGATGAACCAGAACAGGTCGTAGCCGGCGAAGCCCGAGGTGATGGTGACGAGCTTGTAGGGAATCGGGGTGAGACCCTTCAGCAGGATCAACCAGTGGCCGTAATGGGCGTAGGCCTCCCGGAAGGCGTCGGCGCCCTTGTCGAGCCCGTAGAGGTGGAAGAGCCAGGCGCCGAGCGAATCGTAGAGCAGCGCTCCGATGGCGTAGCCGGCGATCCCGCCGAGGACCGAGGTCAGGGTCGCGATCAGCGCGTAGGTCCAGGCCTTCTCCGGCCGGGTCACCGCCATCGGTACCAGCATCACGTCCGGCGGGATCGGGAAGAACGAGCTCTCGGCGAAGGACACCGCGCCGAGCGCGTAGGGAGCCGACGGACGCGCGGCGAGCGCGAGGATCCACTCGTAGAGGCGGCGCAGCATTGGTCTGGGAGAGCCCGTCTGGCAAGAGGTCCGGCAGGAGGTCCGGGGATGAGACCCGCGCCCTTTGAGCACAGGATTGCGGCGCTGGCGAGGGCGTCCGCGGCACAGGTCCGGTGGCCTCCGCGGTCGGCCGATGCGACGTCCGGGGACCGCGCCGCTCCGACCGGTCGCGGTGGCGGTGCAGTCCGGAACCGCCAGAATACTCGACCGAAAGGATTAATCCTGATGGCAGGAAGCGGTTTCTGCTTGACGGGACTGTGTGAATCCGTCCGATCACCGCCATGATCGACGCTTATTCGTCATCCTGCATCGATCGTCCTGCACTCCACCGAAGGCCCGCGTGATGCCGTCCCTGCGTTCGCTCCTCGTCCTCGCCCTGATGACCGCCTCCACCGTCCCCGCCCTCGCCGCGGACGACGCGGTCGCGCGCTGGCAGCGGGCGGACGCGGCCTGCGCCCTGCCGGCTTCGCCGCTGGCCAACCAGGCTTGCGAGGATCGCGACCGCTACGCCGCGGCGTTGCGCCGCCAGGGCTGGTGCGAGGCGCGCGCCACCACTGCCTACGACCATTGGGGCTGGCAGCGTTGCGCCCCGTCCGCGACGGCGCGGGCGATGCCGCGGCGCCGGGCGCGCCCGCACGCCTGATCCGTCCCGCAAATGGAGGATGCGCCGGCCCCGGGACCGGCGCTAACCTTCCGATCTCTGGACCTCGACTTCAGCCCCGCCCGGCCCCCGCCACGGCGGGGCTGCTCTCGTTGACGGGTCGTCGCTTCACGCGTCCGCCCGTGCCTCCGGCAGGGCGAACGGCGTCACCTCGTGGCCGGCGTCCCGCAGGGCCGCGACGAGGTCGCCCGGGGCCAGGGTGAGGGTCCGGGTATTCACCATGGGGTGGACGTTGATCCGGACCGCGTCGAGCAGGCTGTCCTGGAGAAAGACCTTCACGCTCCCGGGCGCGGCGTTGAGGGCGGCCAGGGCCGAGACGGCGCCGCTCTCGACCCCGAGCTGCTCGCGCAACGCCTCGGCGCTGGCGAAGGACAGCCCGCCCCGCGCACCGAGCACCGATCGGAACGCCTTGAGGTCGACGCCGGCATCGTGCCGCAGCGTGACGAGGAAGTAGGACTTCTTGCCGTCGCGCAGGAACAGGTTCTTGGTGTGGGCGCCGGCGATGCCGCCGCACGCGGCCATCATCGCCTCGACCGTCAGGACCGGCGGATGCTCGTGCAGCGCGTAAGCAATGCCGCGCTCGCGCAAGCGGGCCAGGAGGTCGTCGGAGCTCAGGGGCATGGGTTCCTCGGGGAGAAGGGACGACTCGCGGGTGCGGACGGGCGGCGCGACGACGCCGATCCGGCGCAGATAGGCCAGCCTCTCCCGCGCCGTCTCCTCGGGGTCCGGATGCACCAGGAGGCGCCCGCCCGCGGCCGCGCCGGATTCGCCCGTCGCGGCCTTCGGGCGCTCCGCCGCCGAGCCGCCGGCGGGCGCGCCGTTCGCGAGCTTGGGACGGCGGCGAGAGGGCCGCTCCTCGACTTGGGTCGGTATCGGGGCCGGCTCAGCCTCGACCCGGTCGACCGCGCCGGGCCTGCCCGAAGGCGTAGGCGAGGGGCGGGGGTGCCTCCCCCTCGACCGCGTCCTTGTGCACCAGCCACTTGGTGCGCAGGTGCGAGCGCCCGGCCTCGAGCGACAGTACCGAGAAGGTGACGATGTGGTCGCCGAGAAAGTGGTGCCAGGAATTCGGCTGCGTCCAGACCGACAGCCCGCCGGGCTGAGGCTTGGTGAAGGCGCCGAGGAGCTTCGTGCAGGCGGCCTTGGTGTCGAGGATGTGCGACTCGCCCTCGCCGTCGAGCGGCAGGCGCTCGGTGCGAAACCCCGCCACCACCGTGTCGAGCTCGTCGATTTCCACGGAGGGCAGCCCCTCGGCCTCCCACCCGGCGTGGCGGGTCGTGCGCAGGCAGGCGTAGCGCGCGGTCTCGGCCCGGTCGCGCTCGCCCATCTCCTCCGGCACTTCCCCCTCACCCTCGCTCCGGCGGCGCCTGCGCTCACTCCACCCCCGACAAGGGGGGGTGAAGTCTTCTCCCCGCCCGCGGGGAGAGGAGGGAATCCGCGCCCGCAATTCCGCTGGACAACCCCACGTCAGGGAATGCGGCTCACCTCAATCCTCAGGGATCTCCCCCGGCGGCAGCAGGGCCGGTCCCGGCGCCGCCTCCCGCCGCGGCGCAGGCGACGGCGCCACTGGCGCTGGACGCGGGGCCCGGGCCACCGGCAGCGCCGGCGCCCGGTCGACGATGTCCTCCGGCGCCGCCAGCTCGACCATCCGCGAAGCCGTCGCGGGCACGCGGTAGCCGAGCGAGGTGGCGGTGCCGCGCAGGTCGCGCACCGCCTGCCGGGCGACGTCCGGGCCGTGGCAGATCGCGAAGTACATGGCGACGAAATTGGCGTTCTTGCGGATCGTCTCGCTGCTGTCCTCGGTGGCGAAGGGCGCCAGCATGAAGGCGGCCGTGCGGGTCTTGCCCTGCGCCATCACGGCGGGCTTGGTCGGCGAGCAGTAGACGTAGCCGCCCTCCGCCTCGCGCTCGCTGCGGCCGGCATGGCTGGCGTGAAACGTCTTCACCTGCGTGCGCTTGAGGCTGCCGGTGGTGCCGGTCATCATCGGCTCGACACGCAGGACCTGGAACTCGTCGCAGCCGTCCTTGTGGCAGAGGCCGCGCACCAGGTCGGCGCGGTTGTAGTCCTGCGCGAGGGCGGAACCGGCGAGGAGGAGGAGCGCGGCTGTACGGGCGAGCATCGACGATCGGCTGGCTGTGGAGGGGAGGCGGATCCTCTACCACGCGTTCCTGGCGGGAGCATGACCGCGGCCCCGGGCTCGTCGCCGGTCGACACCGTCAGGATCGGGCCTTGCGCTTCTCGGCCTCGAAGTCCGCCCGGCGGCGCGCGATCTCCTCGCCCGAGAGACGGTGCAGGCTCGCGTAATCCGCCTTCCAGGTCGGATCGGCGCTCCAGCGTTGAGGCGATTGCACCGTCGTGCGCGGCGCCACGGCCGATTCGAGGAGGGCGAGCGCGAGTTCGAGCGTCGCCGATTGCGAGCCCCGGTCGTGCGGCCGGCCGGCGGCGTTGCCGAGGGGAAAATCGCTGAACAGGAAGCGCGGCACCCCGCAATGCTCGACCACGTCCTTGGCGCAGCCCATCAGCACGGTCGCGATGCCGGCTTCCTCCAGCGCCCGGGCGGCGAGCGCCAGCGATTGGTGGCAGACCGGGCAGTTCGCCACCAGGATCACCGCATCCGCCCCGTCGGCGCGCACGCGCCGCACGATCTCCGGCGCGTCGGTCTCGATCGTGACGCGCTGGCTGCGGTTCGTCGGCAATCCATGGAGGCGGGACGCGAGGCGCCCGATCCGCCCGGCCTCCGCCGCCGCGCGCAAGGGCGCGAGTGGCAGCCAGGTGCCGGGATCCTCCGCCCGCGTGTGGTCGCGGTCGTAGGCAATATGGGCGATGCGCAGGTCCGGGTCGGCGTCCGTCGGGGCGGAATAGACGGAGAAAAACTTGGCCGCGCCGTTATAGGGCGCGCCGGGCCCCTGGTCGCCCCTGTCCGGCTGGTAGGGCGCGGCCGTGGTGACGAGGGCGAGGCAGGCCTCCGCCAGGGGCTTTCGCAGCGGGGCGAAGGGCACGTCGCCGAAATGCGCCCAGCGATAGGGCGGGTAGCCGAGGGCGCCGTAATAGGCCCGCGTGCGCGCCCTATACGGGATGGGCTCGTCCAGGTCGGCGGCTGAATCCATCGTCTTGCTCCCGTCCCGCTCAGGCATCAACGCGTCCCGGCCATCTCGCGCCGCAGCCACTCCGCCACGAGGCGCAGGTCGGGCCGATGGCGCAGGTGCGCGGCGGTCCAGAGCTGCATGTCGTGCGGGCCGGGCACGAAGCCCAGGGGCGCGACGAGGTGGCCGGCGGCGATCTCGTCCTCGACCAGGAGGCGCGGGGCCAGCGCGAAGCCGAGGCCGCAGGCCGCCGCCTGGATCACCAGGTAGAAATGCCCGAACACCTCGTCGGGCGCGATGCCGAGATCCGGCCGTCCGATCGTCCGGGCCCACTCGGCCCAGGCCTCCGGTCGCGTCGCGGTGCCGAGGATGCGGGCCCGCGCTGCGAGCGCGTCCGGCCCGTCGGCAATCACCCGCGAGGCGTAGTCGGGGTGGCAGACCGGCCCGATCTCCTCGCGGATCAGGGTCTCGGCCAGCGCGGTCGGCGGGGCACGGACCATGCTGTTGCGGATCGCGAGGCCGATCTCGTCGCGGATGAAGTCGACCTCGCCGTAGCTGACGGTCAGCCGCAGCTCGATCGACGGATGGGCCCGCTTGAAGCGATCGAGCCGCGGCAGCAGCCAGCGCATCATCACGGTCGCCGAGGAGGAGAGGGTCAAGGGACCCGGCCGCACCCGCGCCACCGCGGCCTGCATCCGTTCGAAGCTCTGGGCCAGCTCGGCGGCGAGCCGCGCCCCCTCCGGCGTCGGCGCGACGGCGCGCGCACCGCGATCGAGGAGCGGCAGGCCGAGCTGCGCCTCGAGCGCCCGCACCTGCCGGCTCACCGCTCCGTGGGTGACGCCGAGCTCCAGAGCCGCGGCGCTCATGCTGCCGAGGCGGGAAGCGGCCTCGAAGGCGCGCAGCGCGTTGAGGGGCAGGCGCGACTTGGGCAGGGCTGTCCTCCGGCATCCGGGCTCCGCAGTGGCCTGGGAGTTTTTCTCACAGGTCGCTGCGCCGAACTCAAGTTCTCCTGCATCCGGGGCTTCGCTAGGTTCCGCGTCCCGCGGCAGCGCCGCGATCCTCCGGAGCCGAGTGAATGAACCAGCGCCGCGCCGCGCCCCCGATCCGGATCGAGGCCGACTACCTGCTCGAGACCGCGAGCGATCCGAGCCGGGTGGCGGAGACGATGGCCGGCGAGCAATCGAGCGGCACCTTCGTGCCGGTGCCGGGCGAGACGCCGGAGCTGAAGGCCCGCTCGGCCGCCCGGGTCGAGCGCCTGGAGATCCTGGACGAGGTCGTCGCGGCCCCGTCGCTGCCGACCACCGCCGCGGTCGATCCGGCACGCTTGCGGCGTGCGCACGTCACCCTGTCCTGGCCGATCGAGAATCTCGGCCCCTCGCTGCCCAACCTGCTGGCCACCGTCGCCGGCAACCTGTTCGAGCTGCGCCCGATCACCGGCCTGCGCCTCCTCGACATCCGGTTGCCGCAGGCCTTCGCCGACGCCTATCCGGGCCCGCGCTTCGGGATCGACGGCACCCGCCGCCTCGCGGGCGTCGAGGGGCGGCCGATCATCGGCACCATCATCAAGCCGAGCGTCGGCTTCGGCCCGGAGGAGACCGCCGCCCTGGTGCGCACCCTGTGCGAGGGCGGAATCGACTTCATCAAGGACGACGAGCTGCAGGCCGACGGGCCGCATTGCCCGTTCGACGTCCGTGCGCGCGCCGTGATGCGCGTCGTCAACGACCATGCCGAGCGCACCGGCAAGAAGGTGATGGTCGCCTTCAACCTCACCGGCGAGATCGACCAGATGCGCCGGCGCCACGACCTCGTGCGCGATCTCGGCGGCACCTGCGTGATGGCGAGCCTCAACTCGGTCGGCCTCGTCGGGATGATCGAGCTGGCGCGGATGAGCGAATTGCCAATCCACGCCCACCGCAACGGCTGGGGCGCTCTCACGCGCCACCCGCTGCTCGGCTGGTCCTACGTCGCCTGGCAGAAGATCTGGCGGCTCGCCGGCGCCGACCACATGCACGTCAACGGCCTCGACAACAAGTTTTTCGAGGACGACGACAGCGTCGTCGCCTCGGCCCGCACCTGCCTCACCCCGCTGTTTCCCGACAAGCCCTGCCTCGCCATGCCGGTCTTCTCCTCGGGCCAGACGGTGCGGCAGGCGCCCGGCACCTTCGCGGCCCTCGGCTCGACCGACCTCATCGTCACGGCGGGCGGCGGCATCGTCGCCCATCCGGGGGGCCCAAGCGAGGGGGTGGCGGCGCTGCGGCAAGCCTGGGAGGCGGCGGTGGCGGGCATTCCGCTGGCCGACCACGCCCGCACCCATCCGGCCCTCGCCCAGGCGCTGGAGGGCGCCGCGTGAGCGCGCGCCCGCTCCCCGACGGTCCCCTCGTCGCCTTCTACGGCGACGACTTCACCGGCTCCTCGGCAGCGATGGAGGTGCTGGCCTTCGCCGGGCTCGAGACCGTGCTGTTCCTCTCGATCCCCAGTGAGGCCCGCCTCGAAACCTTCTCGGGCGCCCGCGCCATCGGCATCGCCGGGGTGGCGCGCTCGCAGCCGCCGGCCTGGATGGACCGGGAGCTGCCCCCCGCCTTCCGGCTCCTCGCCTCGCTCAAGGCTCCGATCGCGCATTACAAGGTCTGCTCGACCTTCGATTCGGCGCCGCATGTCGGCTCGATCGGCCGGGCCGCCGAGATCGGCCGCGAGATGTTGTCCGGCGGCTGGACCCCGTTGGTCGTGGCCGATCCGGGGATGGGACGCTTCCAGAGCTTCGGCCATCTGTTCGCGATGGCCCATGGTCAGGGCTACCGCCTCGACCGCCACCCGACCATGGCCCGCCACCCGGTCACGCCGATGGACGAGGCCGATCTCGGCCGTCACCTCGCGCACCAGACGGCGCTCCCGGTCGGCCTCGTCGACTTCGTGGCGATGAAGCGCGGCGAGGGCGACGCCGCCCTCGACCGGGCCCTGGCCGAAGGCGCAAAAATCGTCTCACTCGACGTGCTCGATGCCGAGACCCTGGCCGAGGCGGGCCGGCTGATCTGGGAGCGCGGCGGCCATCCCGTCTTCGCCATCGGCTCGCAGGGGGTCGAGGCCGCCCTCGTCGCGCATTGGCGCGCCGCCGGCCTGCTGCCGCCGGAGCCGCCGGCCCCGCGATGCGCCCCCGTCGAGCGGATCGCGGTGGTGTCCGGTTCGGTCTCGCCGGCGACGGCCGGCCAGATCGCCCACGCCCTCGACCACGGCTTCTCCGGCATCCGGCTCGACGCGCGATCCGTCGTCGACGAAGGCGCCTTCGTGCAGGAGATCGGCCGGGCGGTCGAGGCGGCGCGATGCGCGCTCGACGAGGGCCGCGCTCCCCTGGTCTACAGCGCCACCGGCCCGGACGATCCGGCCGTGGCAGCCTTGCGCGAGGCGGTGGCGGTGGCGGGCCTCGATCCGGTCCTGGCGAACGAGCGGCTCGGGGCCGGGCTCGGGCGGGCCTTGCGCGAGATCGTGCTCGGCGCCGGCCTGACCCGGGCGGTGATCGCCGGCGGCGACACCTCCGGCCACGCCGCTCTCCAACTCGGGATCGACGCGCTGACCGCGCTCGCCCCCCTCGATCCCGGCTCGCCGCTCTGCCGCGCCCACGGCGCCGACACGCCCCTCGACGGGCTCGAACTGGCGCTCAAGGGCGGCCAGGTCGGCCGGCCCGACTTCTTTTCCGCCGTCAGGCAGGGCGGCCGCGATCCCGCGTGAGGAGATGGACATGACCCAGCGGCTGGCCGGCAAGGTCGCCCTCGTGACCGGGGCTGCGCGGGGCATCGGCTTCGCCGTCGCGACCGCCTTCGTGCGCGAGGGCGCGAGGGTCGTCGTCGCGGACCTGAACGGGGAGGGCGCGGCGGAGGCCGCCACTCGCTTAGGGAAGGCGGCGATGCCCGTCGCCGTCGACGTCGCCGACCCGGATTCCGTCGCCGCGATGATGGCGGCGATCCTCTCCGCCCACGGCCGCGTCGACATCCTGGTCAACAATGCGGGGATCGGCGCCAACACGCCGTTCCTGGAGACCAGCCTCGCCGAGTGGAACCGCATCATCGGCGTCAACCTGACGGGGGCCTTCATGGTGGCGCAGGCCTGCGCCCGCGAGATGGTGCGGGTCGGCGGCGGCAAGATCGTCAACATCGCCTCGCTGTCGGGCCAGCGCGGCGGCAACGGACGGGCGGCCTACGGCTCGGCCAAGGCGGGGCTCGAATTGCTGACCAAGGTGATGGCGGTGGAGCTCGCAAAGGCCAACATCAACGTCAACAACATCGCGCCGGGCGCGATCGAGACCGAGATCGCCAAGGCCATGCACGACCGGGCGACGCGCGCCGCCTACGCCGCCCGCATCCCGATGACCCGCTACGGCACGCCGGAGGAGATCGCCGATGCCGCAGTGTTCCTGTGCTCGGACGAGGCCCGATACATCCACGGCCACACCCTCAACGTCGACGGCGGCTTTCGCGAGGCCGGGCTGATGTTCGAGCGCGATCCGGGGTGACCGGCGGAAGCGAGGCGGAAAGCGGCGATACGACACCGGGATCACGTCCCGCCGGCTCCGGAGCGCCGCCGCCGGCCGGGCCCGACGGCCCTCGCGGCGTCGCCGCGCTCCTCATTCCTCGGCAGCGGCCTCGGACTTCCGCGGGCGGCCGCGGCGCGCCGGGGCGGCGGGCTCGGCCTGCGCCTTGCGCGCCGCGGCGCGCTCGCGCCGGATCTGGCCGAGGCCGAGGCTCTTGGCGAGTTCGGAGCGCTGGGCCGCATAGGTGGCGGCGACCATCGGGTAGTCGAAGGGCAGGCCGAACTTCTGGCGGTACTCGTCCGGCGTGTAGCCGCGGGTCGTGAGGTGCCGCTTCAGGCTCTTGTACGGCTTGCCGTCGAGGAAGCTCGTGATGTGGTCCGGCGTCACGGATTTCCGGATCTGGGCGGCGGTGACCTTATGATCCTCCTCGGGTTCCGCGGCCGGCTGGCCGAGGCCGACCAGCGTTGCGTGTATCGATGCAATCAGGCCGGGCAGATCTGCCGCACGAACGTTGTTGTTCGAGACGTAGGCGCCGACGATGTCGCTCGTCAGCTCGATCATCGGAGGGGTGAGGGAGGTCGCGTCGTCCATTTTTTCTTCCAAATATCCAACCGCTCCCGTGATGGGCGTCCGCCGGTCCAGGGTCAATCGGCAAGACCGAACAATCGGCGACCAAATTCACCCATCAGGCCGATCTCATGGGGATTAAGCTTGCGAACCACGGATATCGGACGGTCACGCGGAGCCGACATATACAGAAACGCAGTATCGGGACGGTGAGCGGGCGCGCCCGTCGGCGGACCCCGCGCCACCGTCCCGTACGGCTCCGCTCGAACCCGAGGCCCGGAACGGCGTTCGCAGACGGATGCAGTGCGGGAGCAGCAGCCATGGATGTCGGGCGCATGGATGTCGGGCGGAAGTCGAGTCGCCTCGGACGGGTGGTCGAGGTCGGGATTCGCGGGCAGGCCCGCTATGCCCGGATGGCGAGCGGCGAGACGATCTGGTGGGGCTCCGAGGAGGATGTCCCCGACCGGGTCGCCCTGGCGGCGGCATCCTCGGGCGACTCCGTCGAGCGTGCGCGCGCGGGCGGCAGGGTGACGGCCTGATCCGCTGGCGGGCCTTCGTCACCTGCGGGCCGACGAAGGCCCCGCCTTCGACGGGCATGGCGGAGCGCGTCAGGGAGCGCGTCATGTCGGAAGCGCCGAATTGGGTCATGTCGGGGACGGCCCGTGGCGGCGGCCGGTCGTCCGGGGCTCAGCGGTAGAAGAACACCGTCCGGTAGCCCTTCACCGTCACCACCTCGACGTCGATCCCGTAGACCGCGCGCAGGACCCCTGGCGTCACGATCTCCTCCGGCGGCCCCATCGCCACCACCCGGCCGTCGCGCATCGCCACGATGATGTCCGAGTAGCAGGAGGCGAAGTTGATGTCGTGCAGCACCGCCACGATGGTGCGGCCGCGCTCGTCGACCGCCCGGCGCAGCAGGCCCATCATCGACGCGGCGTGGCGCATGTCGAGGTTGTTCAGGGGCTCGTCGAGGAGGATGCAGTCGGTGTCCTGGGCCAGCACCATGGCGATGTAGGCGCGCTGGCGCTGCCCGCCCGAGACCTCGTCGAGGAAGCGGTCGGCGAGGGGCTCGAGGTCGAGGAAGGCGAGCGCGTCGGCGATGTGGGCACGGTCGGCCGTGGTCAGCCGGCCCTTCGAATGCGGGTAACGTCCGAAGGCGACGAGGTCGCGGATCGTCACGCGCGCGGCGACGCCGTGCTCCTGGCGCAGGATGCCGAGGCGGCGCGCCAGGACGTCGCCGGGGGTTGTGCCGACGTCGAGCCCGTCGACGAAGGCGCGGCCGGCGCTCGGCGGCAGGAGCCGGCTGACCATCGAGAGAAAGGTCGACTTGCCGGCGCCGTTCGCCCCGATCACCGAGACGAAGGCGCGCTCGGCTAAGCGCAGCGAGACGCCGTCCACCACCACGGTGTCGCCGTAGCGGCGCGTGAGGTCTCTCGTCTCGATCATTGGGCGCGTCTCGCGAGGAGGACCAGGAGGGTGAGGCCGCCCAGGAACTCGATCACGATCGACAGGGCGGCGTTGAGCGAGAAGACCCGCTCCAGCACGAGCTGGCCGCCGACGAGCGTGATCGCGGCGACCAGCGCGGCGGCCGGCAGCACGACGGCGTGGCGGTAGCTCGGCATCATCCGGTAGGCGAGGTTGGCGACGAGGAGGCCGAGGAAGGTCACCGGCCCGACGAGCGCCGTCGAGACCGACACCAGGATCGCGACGAGGACCAGCACGAGGGTGAGGGTTTTCCGATAGTCGATTCCGAGCGCGACGGCCTCGTCCCGGCCGAGCAGCAGCACGTCGAGCCGGCCCGACAGCCGCCACGCCGCGACCCCGGCCGCGACGAGGCCGAGGGCGGCGAGCATGAGCAGGTCCGGGCGGACGGCGTTGAAGTTGGCGAAGTAGCTCGATTGCAGCACGACGAACTGGTTCGGGTCGAGCAGGCGTTGCAGGAACTGCGACAGGCTGCGGAAGAGCACGCCGCAGACGACGCCGACGAGCAGCAGCCGATGCAGGTTGCCCCCGTTCCGGTTCAGGAGCCAGCGGTAGAGCAGGAGCGCGAACAGCACCATCGCGCCGGTCTCGGCGAGGAAGCGCAGCCGCGGATCACCGAGGCCTCCCGTCCCGGCCGCGACGACGATCCCGGTCTGGATCAGGCGGTAGAGCTCGTCGAAGCCCATGATCGCCGGCGTCAGGATGCGGTTGCCCGATACCGTCTGGAACAGCACGGTCGCGGTGGCGACGGCGCCGGCGACGAGCAGCAGCGAGGCGAGCTTGGTGCCGCGGAACGGCAGCACGAAGCCCCAGCGGCCGTTGGCTCCGACCGTCATGAAGGCGATCGCCAGCCCCAGGGTCGCGAGGGCGAGGAGTGCGAGCACGGATGCCGGGCTCACGCGCCCCTGCGTCAGGGGACTACGCATGGCGGGAATCCCGGCGCAGCAGCAGGACGAGGAAGAGGGCGCTGCCGACGACACCCATCACCGTGCCGACCGGGATCTCGTAGGGGTAGCGGACCACCCGCCCGAGCACGTCGCAGAGGAGGAGCAGCCCGGCGCCCGAGGCCGCGACGAGCGGCAGGGAGCGGCGCAGGTTGTCGCCCGCCGCCATGGCGACGAGGTTCGGCACCACGAGGCCGAGGAACGGGATCGCCCCCACCGTGGCGATCGTCACGGCGGTGATGGTCGCCACGATGGCGACGGCGCCCGCGACGGTGCGGCGGTGGTCGAGCCCCAGATTGATCGCGGCGTCGCGGCCGAGGCCCGCGATGGTGATGCGGTCGGCGAGCCCGTAGGCGACGAGGGTGAGGATGGCCGCGAGCCAGAGCAACTCGTAGCGCCCGCGCAGGACCGTCGAGAAGTCGCCGGCCTGCCAGGTGCCGAGGAATTGCAGCATGTCGGTACGGTAGGCGATGAAGGTCGAGGCCGATCCGACCACGCCCCCCAGCATGATCCCGACGAGCGGCACCGTCAGCCGGTCGCGCAGGGGCATGGCGCGCAGCACCCGCAGGAACAGGATGGTGCCGGCAAGTGCGCTCGCGGTCGCCGCCAGCATCTTCACCATCACCGGTGCATCGGGGGCGAGGAGCGTGACGAGCAGCATGCCGAGCGTCGCCGACTCGGCGGTGCCCGCGGTGGAGGGCTCGACGAAGCGGTTCTGCGCCACGAGCTGCATGATGACCCCCGCCACCGCCATGCCGGCCCCGGCGAGGACCAGCGCGAGGGTGCGCGGCACCCGGCTCGCCAGCAGGATGTCCGGCGCGCCCACGTCGCCGACGCCGACGAGGAGGCTGGCGGCGGCCAGCACCAGGAGCGCGAGGCCCAAGACGAGGCCGACTGGGAGGACGCCGCGGAGGGAGGGCGGGGCCATGCTCAGCGCCGGCCGTCGAGGGCGGCGGCGATCTGGTCGACCGTGGTCTGGAGCGCCCGCAGGCCCCCGGCGGCGAGGTACCAGCTGGCGGCGTCAACGGACACGACCTGCCCTTTGCGCCAGGCGCTCGTCTGTCGCACCAGCTCGTTGTCGAGGAGCTGGCGCGCCGGCTGGCCGCGCACCCCGATCGCCGCGTCCCGGTCGAGCACGAACAGCCAGTCCGGGTCGGTCCTGGCGATGAACTCGAACGCGATCGGCTGGCCGTGGATGCCGGCCCCGAGCTCGGTCGCGGCCGGCCGGAAGCCGAGGGCGCCGTGGATCAGGCCGAAGCGCGAGCCCGGCCCGAAGGCGCTCAGGCGCCCGCCGGTCGAGAGCACGAACAGGGCCGTGCCGGCCTGCGGGGCCCTGGCGTGGATCGACGCGATGCCGACCTGGATCCGGCCGATTCGCGCCTCGGCCTCCGCCTCCTTGCCGAACAGGCGGGCGAGCGAGCGGATGTTGCGCAACTCGCTGCCGAGGGGATCGGCGGGGTCGCTCGAGAGATCGATGGTCGGCGCCATCTTCGCCAGCGCCTCGTAGCGCGGCCCCGAGCGGCCGCCGACGACGACAAGGTCGGGCTCGGCCGCGTTGATCGCCTCGTAATCGGGCTCCCACAGCGTGCCCATCGGGCGGTAGCGCGGCGCGTTGTACTGCGCGAGGGAGGGCGGCTTCGCCCCGGCCGCGACGCCGAAGACCGGGACGCCGAGGGCGTCGAGGGTATCGAGGGCGGCGAGGTCGAACACGACGATTTTTTTGGGCGTGGCCGGCAGGGTGGTCTGGCCGCGGGTGTGCTGCACCACGATCTCGGCGGTCGCGGGGGCGGCGCACAACATGGCGAGCAGGAGAGCCATGAGGTGGCGCCGGGTCGTCTTGAGAGACGGCAAGGTGGGTGTCCTCTGAGGGGCTTGATTGTTGTTTACCATCGAAATCTGATCGCGAGACCGGCGATCGGACGACGATCATGACCCGCTACCCTTTCCCGGACGACTGCAACGAAGTGGAAGGAGATCCGGGATCCAGCGCAAGAAGCCGCGAAGCGCCCGCTTGTCTGCAACGGTTCAGCATAGAGAGCTGCTTCGCGGCGAGTCCTTCTGCTGGATCCCGGATCTCCGTCCGCTGACGCTGCAGTCGTCCGGGAAAGGGTTCAGGCTTGCAAGTCACTGACAGCCCGGTCGGATCAGGACGCGCACCCCTCACCGCACACCCCCCGGCCGCAGCCGCGCCATGCAGTGCACGTCCACGAACGCCCCGTCCCGAAAACTGGCGGCCCGGTGCGTACCCTCGATCTCGAACCCGAACCGCTCGTAGAGCGCGATCGCCCGGAAATTGTCGACGAAGACCGTCATCTCGATCCGGGTGACGTTGAGCCAGTTCTCGGCGGTGTCGATGATCGCCGCCAGCAGCCGCGAGCCGATGCCGCGCCCGGCATAGCCCTCGTTCACGCCGAGCCAGAACTCCGCCGCGTGGGCGCGCCGGCCGTAGAACGGCCGCAGGGCCGCCGCGCCGACCGCGCGGCCGTCCGCCTCCGCCACCAGGTGCAGGTCCCGCGGAGAGCGCGGCGTCGCCCAGGCCTTGACCGCCTCGAACGATTCGTAAGGAAGGGCCAGCGTGCCGGAGCGGAAGGCGGGCTGGTTGTACAGCTCGAAGAGGTCCGGCATGTCGGCCTCGCGCATCGCCCGCACGGTCACGTCCAGGGTCGCCGTCATGCCGGTCACGCCCAGTCGATCCGCAGCGTCTCGCGGAAGGCGAAGCGTTCGAGGTGGCGCACGATCACGGCGTGGAAGTCGGGCAACGTCGCCGGATCGGCGACGGTGAGGTCGATCGTCAGCGCCTCGGCATCGGCGGCGAGCCGGGCTTCGCCCAGGGGCAGGGCGATCCGGGCGGTCGTTGGGTCGAACTCGGTCTCGAACCGGTGCGACCAGTGCTTGGCGAGCTGCTGCAGGTAGCGGCTCGCATGCGCGGTGCCGACGACGGCGCGGGACTGGATCATGGGAGGCATCCTTCCTCGGCGAGGCTGCGATGGTCGGGGAGGCGGGCCGTCCGCCAGGCCCGGTAGGCCTCGGACAGCCGGTGCTTGAGCGCGAACTCGGCCGCGTCGAGCGCGTCGAGGCGGGCCATCACCCCGGCGACCTGCGCCGGGTCGGCCGACCGGGCGAGCTTGAGCACCGCGTAGTGCAGGGCGGTGAGACCGTTCACCAGCGCCTCGATGTCGTCGCAGATCCGCTGGAATTCTGCGTCGGGCCAGGCGAGGGCGCGCCAGAAAAAGGCGAAGCCGTGCTCGTAGGCCCATTTGCGGATGGTGATGACCGGCAGTTCGCGCAACGCCTCGCCGATGGCGGCGAGCGTCAGCCCGCCGCGTCCCTCGGCATGGGCCGCCACGATTGCCCGAACCGCGTCGATCAGCGGGTTGGCGTCGAGGACGAAGCAGGCCTCGAAGAAGGCGTCGAGATCGGCGTCCGCCGGCGGGTGCGCGAGCGAGGGATCGAACCGGTATCCGCCGGCGACGCTGGGCTGGCGGATGGCGTTCAGCATCCGGTCCCGCGCGATTCCGCCCTCCCAGCGGAAGTCGGGATCGCGCACCTGCCAGGTCTCGGGATCGTCGGTAAGGCTCACCAGCAGGTAGTGCGGGAAAGGGTTCTGGTTGAACTTGTTCTCCCGCTCCGGCAGGTGGAACATGTCCAGCATCACCATCACGCATTCCTCCGGGCGCCGCCGCGCCAGCAGGTCGATGAGGGTCGCGACGTTCTCGTCCTTCGACCGGGAAGGGTCGTACCAGGCATGGAGCGGCACGCCGTAGAGCCGCTCGAACCAGTAGCGAAACACCTCGTGGTCCTGGGCATCCGAGTGATAGGCGAGGCGGAATTCGTCGGTGATGGCGAAGTCGGCGTCCCAGATCAGGGCGTAGAACGGACGGTGGTCGATCCCGCGCGCCTTCAGCCCGTCGCAGACGCAGCTGACGAAGCAGTGGATCTTCAGGTCGTAGGCCAGCGCGCCGTGGACGCCCTCGGACGGTGCCGCCGCTACGACCGGGGCCTCCGCCGCGGGTTCGCGCACGAGCAGCCCGGCAAGGTCGGAGACCGTCGCGAGGTCGCTCCGCGCGATCGCCTCCTCGGGGATCGCGAGGCCGAGGCTCATCTCCAGCGAGAGGACGAGCTGCAGCACCTGGACCGAATCGAGATAGAGATCCTCGTTGAGCCGCGCCCGCGGCCCGAAACGGTCGAGATGCGGGTGGTGCATCTCGTCGCGCAGGACCGTGCCGATGGCCGCGACCGCGTCGTCGCGGGTCAGGGTGGAGATCACGACACCGCCTCCAGGGCGCCGCTGCGGTAGCGCTCGGCGGCTTCGCGGCGGGAGATCTTGCCGTTGGCCTGGCGCGGGATGGCGGCGACCTGCAAGGCCTCGACCGGGACCTGATGGCCGGCGAGGAAGCGGCGGCACCAGTCCTGGAGCGCGCGCGGCGGCACCGGCGCCTCGGCGCTGAACAGGAGCGTCACCCGTTCGCCCGCGAAGGGATCGGCCCGGGCGAAGGCCACCGCATCGGTGATGCCCGGCATCGCCATCACCACGTCCTCGACCTCGCCCGGATAGACGTTGAGGCCCGAGACGTTGATCGTGTCGCTCCGGCGGGACACGAAGATCAGCATGCCGTCGGGCAGCCGGTAGCCGAGGTCGCCGGTGCGGACCGTGGCGCCGCCGCTGCCGACCACGATCTCCTCGGGCGCGCCGGCGCTCACGCCCGCCTGGACGCGATGATGCGGCAGGGGATAGCCGATCGCGTCCGCCCGTCGCAGGTCGGGGTTCACCGCGATGCAGCCGGCCTCCGAGCAGCCGTATTGCTGGAAGAGGTGCTCCACCCGGGCCCGGATGGCGGCGAACCAGGGCGCGGGCAAAAGCGTGCCGGACGTCATCGCCGCATGGAGGCGCTCGCCCTCCGGCATCAGCCGCGCGAGCGTGTGCAGCATGGCGGGCGAGGTGTAGAGCAGCGGTCGCTCGGTCTCGCGCAGGCGGCGCAGCAGGTACTTCGGGTTGCCGGTATCGAGCACCAGGGGCGCCCGGCCGCGGCGCAGGCCCACGAGCAGGCCGCAGATCAGCCCGTAGGAATGGGTGATCGGGCAGGCGATGACGGGCGTCATCCCCTCCGGCTCGGCGAAGGCCGCGACGTAGCTCTCGATCTCGCGCTCGACCGCGCTCCAGGGGCGGGCGATGCATTTCGGCTCCCCGGTCGTGCCGGAGCTCATCTGGAGCAGGTGGCCCTCGCCCGGCACCGGGGGCGGGGCGTCGTCGAGGCTCTCGCCGTCGAGATCGTCGAGGAAGACCCGGTGGCAGCCGGCCCGGGCGGCGAGCCGCCGGGCGCCGTCATCCGGCAGGGCCGGATGGATCGGCAGCACGGTCGCGCCGGCCCGGCGGGCGGCCAGGATGAAGGCGAGGCTCGACGCGGTGTCGCGGAACCGCGCGGCGACCCGTTCGCCGCTGCCGGCCCGCAGGCGGGCGCGCTCGGTGACATGCGCGAGCGTCGCCGCCATCTCTTCCGCCGCGAGGATGCGTCCGTCGATCTCGATCATGAGCCTGTCCGCAGGAGGGGGGAGAGAGGAGGGAAGAGGGCATTGGGCGCGAGGTGGCTGCCATGCGCCTCGCCGAGGCCGAGCTTGCGGGCGAGCAGCGCCTCCACCCGCAGGCAGGGCACCGCCACTTCCAGCCGGGCGAGCCGGTCCTCCAGCCCGTGCTCGGCCGCGTGGCGGCGCAGGCACCGGCCGAGCCCGTCCCAGAATCCGGCCTCGTCGAGCCCGTGCCGGCGGGCGAGGAGATGGGTGATCTCGCTCAGGTTGAAGACGAACAGGCTGTCGGTCACCAATTCGGCGAGGGTGGCGGCCGCCCGCATGGCGTGGAAGCGGTCGTCCGGCGGCCCGGCATGAGCCGGGTCGATGGCGCCGAGATCCGGCACCGGGGGCACGTCGCGGAGGAAGTCGGGCGCGTATTCGGCGCTCTCGTGGAAATCACGGCACATCACCCGCTCGGGCCAGCCGTCGCGGTGCACCAGGATCATGTTCTGGCCGTGCGCCTCGAGCGCCACGCCGTGCGCCACCAGGAGGTGCCAGACCGGCAGCACCGCCACCTCGACCAGCCGGTCGAGCCAGGGTGCGAGGCCGTAACGATCGAGCCAGGGCGCCACGAAGGTGCGGCCGTCCGGCTCAAGGGCGCAGAGCGCGTTGAGCGGCAAGGCGGCCTCGCCGGGCGCCAGGACAGGGCTCTCGCGCCAGATCGCCGCCAGCCGGCCGTCCCGGTCGGCGATCATCGCGGCGTACTCGCGCAGGATCGTCATCCCGGAGAGAGACGGGTCGCCGGCGACGATCCGGGCGAGCCAGTCCGAGAGCGCCGGCGCGGTCGGGACGAAGGCGGGATCGAGGATCCGCAGGCTCGACGTGCTGACGACGCTCAGGGACAGCTTTACACTCGGCGCAAGCGGGTCGTCGCACGCGTGGAGCGTGCGCAGGGACTGGCTCGCCCGGTAGCGCGGACCGGCCGTCCCAAGCGCGACGGCCTCGCCCGCCGCCAGCCGGGAGCGCCAGGGTTCTTGTCCCGCGAGGTGGCGCATCTGCCAGGGATGGACCGGGATGATCGCGTGCGAGACCGGGGAATGGCCGGCCGCGCGCAGGCGCTCCACCAGCCCGTCCCAATCCGGCCCGAGTACCGCGCGCCAGAACCCGTCCTCGTCGCCCGGCAGCGAGGCGGTCACCAGGAAGCGGGGCAGGGCGAGCCAGTCGAGGCGGAAGGCGCGCCCGGCTTCCGGCCCGTATGCGGCATGGTCGTCGAGGCCGAAGCCGGTGCGGGCCTTGAAGCAGGGGTGATAGGGGTGGCCCTCCGAGAGGGCGCCGTCGAGCGCCGCGAAGGGCAGGGCGCGGCGCTCCTGCGCCGGCAGGGACTCGGCGTTCCAGCGGCAGAGCGCGACCGTCTGCCGGAGCTCCGCGAGCAGGCGCTCGCGGTGCTCCGGAGGGGCCGGCAGGGCCTCGACCAGGTCCGCGAGCCGGGCCGCCTGCCACCCGCCCTCCGCCGCGACCTCGACCGGCCCGGCGAGGCGGGGGCGGCCGAAGGGGCCGACGTCGCCGGGGGCACGGAAATTCCGCCCACCGAGGCGCCAGTGCAGGGGGCAAGCGCCGGGCGCGACCTCCGCCGGGGTGTCGCTCAGGCCCTCGAACAGGACCGCCTCCGCGAGCTGCCGCAGCACGCGGTCGTCCGGCGGCTCAAGCATGCCGGGACGCCGGAACACGGCCGGACGCGCCCTGCCGTGCCCAATGCCGGAGCGGGTTCGGCATGTCGATATAGGTGCCGGCGCCGTCGGCCGAGGCCAGCTCGTCGCGGTCGGCGAGGCGCACGCGCAGGTTCGCCTTGGTGCAGAGGGTCGGCCCGTCCAGGACCGAGCGGGCGAAGGCCCGGCCCGGACCGGTCATGCGCCGGGCGATCGTCTCCAGCCGGCGGGCGAGGTCGTCGAGGAGCACCTCCTCCCGGACGATCCCGTCATGGCCCATCCGGGCCACCACGGAGAAGACCTGGTTCACCACGAGGTAATAGGCGAGGCGCCGGCGGATCTCGTCGTCGTCGAAGAAGAGCGACGGGATGGTGCCGGTCTCCGGTACCAGGCGCTGGATCCGCGGGCGGGCGTCCTCCGACAGGTAGAAGCCCTGGTTGTCGCGGTAGAAGCCCCGGCGCGGCCAGCCGGCGGCGACGTCGAGGAGCGCGTTCTGCTGGTGGGCCTCCAGGGCGATGCCGTGCCGGTCGTAGAGGGCGACGACCGGTTCCAGCATGCAATCGAGATAGAGGCTGAACCAGGTCCGGCCGGCATGGGCGAGATCCGCCTGGGCGAGGTCCGTGCCGCCGACCCGTCGCAGCAGGGTCGCGAGCCGCGAGGGACGGCCCGGTACCGGCTCGGCGGTCAGCGCCGCGACGGTCGCGACGCCGCGCTCCGCCCCGTCCCGGAACGGGTTTTCGCGATACACCGTCTCGAAGCCGCTCTCGGGGTGGCCGGGCAGGTCCAGCGTCATCCAGGCCGGGTCGGCGACGATCCGGAAGGCGGGATGCTCGGCGCCGCCGCTCCGCGCCAGCAGCCGCGCCACCGCGACCCCGGCCTCCAATTCGGCCTTCCGGTTCACCCGCAGCGAGTTGGTGAGGGTGACGGGCAGCGAGAACTTCGCCATCCAGTCGCTGTCCGGCGCATAGACCGTGCGCAGGGACGAGGTCGCGGTGAAACGCGGGCCGAAGGCGCCGAGCAGCCTCAGGTGGCCCGCCTCCACCAGCGCGGCGACGGCCGGCGTCAGCAGCAGCGCCTCGGCCTGGAGCGGATGCATCGGCAGGGCGATCTCGCCGGGGCGCAGGGGCAGGCGCCCGGCCTCCGCCCCGAGGAGGTCGCGGGCGATCTCCGGAGCGGAGCGGGCCACCGCCGAATCGTGCCGCACCCGGGCGGCGTCGGCGGCGAAGACCGCGAGGCGGAACGTCCCGCCCTCCTCGGGCGCGTAGGCGCGGGCCTGCCAGGGTGTGAGGCCCTGGCGGCTCTTCGGCGTCGGGTGCAGCCAGTGGCCGAAGACGAGCGCGCGCTCGGCCGCGATGAAATCCTCCGTCCCGCCGGGGGCTTGCGCCGCGAGGTCGAGCTGGCGCGCGGTCTCGCGGTAGCTGTCGAGCACCCGCCCGAGCAGCTCCAGTTCGCGCGCGCGCGCCTTGGTCCCGCCGGCCTCGTCGCAGCGCGCATAGGCCTCGCCGAGCAGGTCCTGCAGCGCCCGCATCGGTGCGACCGGGCGCCAGCGCGGCTCGTGAAGGTGGCGGGTCCACAGCCGGCCGAAGCCTTGAGCGCCGCAGAGCGAGGGCGCGACGATCTCGGCCCGGATCGCGACGCGCTGGTCGCGCAGCTGCCACTCGACGCATGAGGCGGGCGGCCCGTCGGGCAGCGCATGGCGCACCGGGATGCCGGGATCGATCTCGCGCAGGTAGCCGTTGGCGAAGCTGCGGAACGCCGCCGCCTCGGCGACGGCTTCAGACGGTTGCGGCATGTCGACCAAGCCTCGCTCCGGCCTCCGGTTGGGGAATTTCGGTGTGTGCAGGGGCGCCGATGCCCGGCGGAGCCGGATCGCCCGCTCGGATGCACCGGATCGCTTCGGGTCCGGGTCTATCGCTCGCACGACAGGCAAGAGTCAAGAAAATATGCCGATATTCCGTGCATAGATGCACAGATTTGAACTATTATGAAAACAAAAAAACTCGAAACGGCGGCCGTCACTCCGGATGTCGCAGATCGAATGCTGAGCGGCGCGCAGGCGTCATCGTGCAGGGAGGGGGGAAGGACCGCCTCCGGGTCGTTCCCCCCTGCCGTCTTACTCAGAAATCCACTGTCGCCGAGACGATGACCGTGCGCGGCGCCCCCACCGCCAGGAAGCCGCGGGCGGCCGAGGCCCAGTAGGAATTGTCGAACACGTTCTCGACGATGGCCCGCACCGTCACGGGCTTCCCGGAGGCGCCCTCGAAGGTGTAGCGCAGGCCGGCATCGAAGCGCGTCCAGTCGGGTACCCGCTGCGTGTTGGCCTGGTTGTAGAACTGGCCGCTGGTGTAGATGGCCCGCCCCGTCAGCGTCAGGCCGGGGGCGAGCCACGGCGGCAGGTCGACCTCGCCGTAGAGGTTGAACGCCACGTCGGGGACGCCGGGGGCGACGTTGCCGTTGAATTGGCGGTTCGCGATGTTGACGAGCCGCCCGTCGAGGAAGGTGACCCCCCGAGCAGCCGCACCCCCGGGAGCGGCTCACCGAACACCGAGAGTTCGGCGCCGCGGTTGCGCTGCAGGCCGCTGACCGAGAAGCGCCGCGTGGCAGGGTCGGTGAAGGCGTTCGGCTGCTCGATCTCGAACAGCGACGCCGTGACCGCGAACGTACCGAAATCGTACTTGGCGCCGATCTCCTGCTGCCGGCTGACCGCGGGCGGGAAGACCTCGTTGGCGTTGATCGCCGCGACCGGTGCGGTCGCCGTCGGCTCCAGCGCCTCGATGTAGTTGCCGTAGAACGACAGGTTGTCGTTCGGGCGGAACACCGCCGCGATGGCGGGGCTGAACCGGCCGCGCTGGTAGTTCGAGGACAGGTTGCCCAGGCTCGGGCCCAGGGTGGTGTTGTAGCTCTGCTGATCGATCTCCTGGAACCGGCCGCCCAGGGTCAGGAGGAAGCGGTCCTCGCCGAGCGACAGGGTGTCGGCGATGCCGACGCTGCGGGCGCTCAATTCCGTGAACAGCGGCCGGTTGTCGGAGCGCGGCAGCAGCCGGGTGTTCACTGAGCCGCGCGCCAGGTGGATCGGATCGTAGATGTTGGTCTGGAAGGGGGCCGGCAGGGCCGGCTGGACGAAGCCGCCGCGGTAGTTCCGGTTGTTTGCCTCGACCGCCGAGACGGTCAGGTAGTGGCCGAGCATGCCGGTCTGGAACTTCGTGCGCAGGCCGACTTCGCCGGTGAGCCCCTGGATCTCCTGCGGCTGGATCGAGAGGGTGTTGGTCGCCTGGCCGGTCAGGCTCGTCACCTGGTAGAACGAGGTGAGGAAGTCCTCGTTGTAGCGGCTCACGCCGCCGGCCGCGTAGATCGTCGTGTCGGGCAGAATGTCGTACTCGACCCGGCCCGCGGCCATGTTCTGGCGGGTGTCGATGTATTCGAGCGAGCTCGACGTGTTGAGGCGGTTGTTCGGCGCCCGCGGGATCGGGATGTTCGGGGAGACCGAGTTGAAGAGCGAGGTCGGCGCCGTGATGTTCTGGCTGTTGTGGACGAGGTCGAGCGAGGCGCGCAGGCGCTCGCCGCGGTAATCGAGGCCTAGCGTCGCGACGCCGACCTCGATGGCGTTCTTGTCCAGCGGCGTGCTGCCGTTGCGATAGGAGAGGTTGGTGCGCACGCCCCACTCCTTCGACGGGCCGAAGCGGCGGCCGAGATCGGCGTGGGTCCAGACCTGCGAATCGCTGAGATACGTGGTGGTGAGACGCGTCAGCGGCTCGTCGTAGGCCCGCTTGGGAATCAGGTTGATCGTGCCGCCGACGCGGCCGGTGCCGCCGTTGAGGAAGGCGGACGGACCTTTCAGAATCTCGACCCGCTCCACGCCCTCGGTGAACACCCGCCGCGGATTGGCGAGGTAGAACAGGCCGTCGAAGCCCACGTCGAGGTTCACGACCGAGAAGCCGCGGATGAAGAACGAATCGCGCTCGCTGAACGGCGGCGCGTCGTTGCGCACCGAGGAATCGTTCAGAACCACGTCGGCGAGCGAGCGCGACTGCTGGTCCTGGATCAGCTTCTCGGTGTAGCCGGTGACGTTGAACGGCGTCGTCAGCACCGAGCGGTTGCCGAGAAGGCCGACCCGGGCGCCGGTGGCGACCTGGCCGCCGGCGAAGGGGGGCAGGGGCTGCCCCACCGTCCCGGTCGGCGGCGGCAGGCCCCGCCCCCCGTCGCCGGCGGCCGCGGGCCCGCCCGCCGGGCGGCCCTCGACGACGATCTCGTCGAGCCGCACCGTCTCCTCGGGCTTTCCCCCGAGCTGGGCGTAGCGCGGATTGACCAGGGTGAGGGTGGACGGGCTCACCCGTCGATAGCTCAGGCCCGTTCCATCGAGGAGCCGGCCCAGCGCCTCGAGCGGCTGGAACGTGCCCTCGAGGCCGGTCGTCGTCAGGGCCTGGGTCAGGTCGGTCCCGTAGACGAGCTTGACCTTGGCCTGCTCGGTGAAGCGGACGAGGGCCGGTTCGAGCGGTCCGTTCGGGATCGACAGGGCGACGGCGTCGTCGGCCCGAGCCGCCGCTGTTGCCATCACCAGCACCGACGCGCCGGCGAGCGCCATCCCGGCCAACCGTCCGCACTGAACCCTACGCTTGCGCGCCACCATGTCCGACCACCCCGTCCGTCTGCGCGAAGGGGGGCGGCGTGTTCGCGCGCTCTCGTCCCTTCATGGGCTTGAGATCAACGGGGCGGCGATCTCCTGACGTCGGATCGTGCATTTTCCGGAAAAAATTTTTCAGACGGGCGAGCCGACAAGGACCAGGAGCGGCGTGAGCCGGGTCACGCGCAGGGACAGGCCGGCAGCGAGGGCGTCGAGGGCCTCGTCGGTGTCGCGCAGGTCGAAGGCGCCGGTGACGCGCCGCTCGCCGGCCTGGCGGTCGAGCAGGACGATGCGCCCGCGGCGGTAGCGCCCGAGTTCCGCCAGCACGTCGGACAGGCGCTCGCCGGAGACGGTCAGGCGCCCGTCGCGCCACGCCATCGCGCGGGCGACGTCCGCCTTTGCCACGTCCACGTTGGCGCCGCCGGCCGCCGGGCCCTCGCGAAACGCCTCGCCGGCCGACACCGCGACGTGCCGGCCTGCCGCCGCGACATCGACCCGGCCCTCGGCGACGCCGACCGGCTGCGCGGCGCCGTCGACGCGGACGTAGAACACCGTGCCGACCGCCCGGACGCTGATGCCACCCCCCTCGACGACGAAGGGCCGGGCGGGATCGCGGGCGACGTCGAACACCGCCTCGCCGCGCAGGAGCGACACCCGGCGCTCGGTGCCGGAGAAATGCAGGGCGAGGGCGGTGCCGGTATTGAGGTCGACGCGGCTCCCGTCGGGCAGGGTCGCGTGGGCGATGTCGCCGATTCCGCTCCACAGGTCGGAGCGCAGCCAGTCGGCGAGCCCGGCCTGGAAGGCCAGGGCTCCTCCCAGCACGAGAATCGCGGCAAGGCCGGCAGGACCTTTCTGGCTCCGGCGGACGGAAGCCCGCTCCGGCAGGTGACCGAGCTGGCGCCACAGCGCATCCATCTCGGCAAAGGCCGCCGCGTGGACCGGATCGGCCGCGAGCCAGGCGTCGAACGCGGCGCGGTCCGCTTCGGTCGCGTCGGAGGAGGCGAGGCGCACGACCCAGCCGGCCGCCGCCTCGTCGATCGGATCCTCCTCGTCCGGATGATGCGCACCGGTCCCGTCGTCGATGGCCAAGGCCGGCTCCCTCGCGGGGCCCGCCGATCCCGGACGATCCGGGGATGCGAGCCTCGATCCCTTATGATCGACGGGGCGCCGGAATCCTGACGTGTTCTTTAGAAAAGATCGCCGCAGCGGCGGCGGCAATGCAGGAGCGCCTTGATCAGGTGCTTCTCGACCATGTTCCGGCTGACGCCGAGCCGCGCCGCCACCTCGCCGTTCGGCAGCCCTTCGATGCGCGCGAGGAGGAACGCCTCCCGGCAGCGCGGCGGCAATTCGTCGATGGCGGCAGCGAGCCGCCGAAGATCCTGGCGGGCCATCGCCTGCTGCTCCGGGAGAGCGTGGCCGTCGGCCAGGCTGGTCCAGTCCTCGTCGCTGACCGGCTGGAAGATCCGGCCCTCCAACCGCTGCCGGTTGCGCATCCGGCGCGCCACGTTGCTGGCGATCTGGAACAGGAAGGCGGAGGGCTGCTCGATGTTGGTCCGGGTGAGCGCCGCGAGCATCAGGAGGTAGGTTTCCTGATGGGCGTCAGCCGCGTCGGCCGGATTGCCGAGCCGGCGCGTCAGGAATCGCCGCAGCCTCGCACCGTCGCCCCGATGCAGCGCATCGATCGAGACCGCCTGCATGCCCCAACTCCGAACTTATCTAAACTGGACCTTGATCAATCAATCATCTTGAATACGATCGCACAAGCGCTTGTCGTAGGGTGAGATCTTCATCGTATTACGTCCAGTTCTAAACTGCGGGAGGTGACTCGGCGCAAGCCGTTGTGTTTCTGCCGGAAATGTTCGGCAACGAAGCCCGCCCCGCCGGGCGGCCGGACGAAGACCGGCGCGGGAAAATCCTCGGCCTGGTGCAGGAATGCCACGATCGGCCTGGCCGTGACGGGAACACGCCGCGCCGGCGGCGCCTTGTCCCTCGCGGTACGAGAAGGGAGACGGCATCATGCGGGATCACGGCGCCTCGTTCGGAATCGGGTTCGTCGCGGGCCTGCGCAGCATGACGGCCTGCGCCGCACTGACGGTCGCTTCCGCCGAGGGGCGGACCCGGGGCACCATCATCCCGTCCGGGCCCGCCGCACGGAGCCTCGCCGTCGCGGCGGCGCTCGCCGAGATCGCCGGCGACAAGATGCCGTTCGCGCCCGACCGGCGGATCCCGCCGTCCTTCGCGCTGCGGCTCGTCATCGGGGCCGTCGGCGGCTGGGCGCTGGCCGGGCGGCGCGCCGCGCCGGAGGCCGGTGCGCTGGCGGGCCTCGCCGGCGCGGCGGCCGGCACGCTCCTCGGCCGCGCCGCGCGCGGGCCGGATTCCCGCCATGCGGCCGGTCGCGCCTACGGTTTCGCCGAGGATGCGGCGGCGGTCGCGCTCGCGGCGGCCGTGGTGGCATCGGCCGAGCGACGGGAGGGTGCTTGAGGAACAGTGTTCACCGCGCCGCCGCCCCGGCGCGCCCGGCCTCCCGCACCGCCGCGATCCGCAGCGGCTCCTTGCGGCCGCGCACCGGGCGCAGGCCGAGATCCGCCGCCCGGAGATCGCCGGGCAGGGTGCCCAAGCGGTCCAGAAGATCGCCCGAGACGATGACCGGCACGTCGAGTTCCTTCGCCAGCCCTTCGAGCCGGCTCGTCGTGTTCAGCGCGTCGCCGAAATAGGCGATCTTGCGCCGCTCCAGGCCGATCTCCGCGGTCACCACCGGGCCGCAATGCAGGGCGGCGCGGAAGGCCGGCACTGCGCCGAACCGCGCGACCCAGCTCTCCCTGTCGGCCTCGATCGTGCGGACGAAGTCGAACACGCAGCGCAGGCAGGCCGCGTCCCGCGTGCCCCTGTCCATCGACCAGCTCACCAGGGCCATGTCGCCGACGTAATCGTCGATCGAGCCGCGGGCGCGGTGCACCGGCAGGGCCAGAGCCGCGAAGATCGCCCCGAGCCAGCTCTGGGCCGCGAGGTCGCCGTGCTCCTCGGCGAAGCGCGTCGAGCCCGCGACGTCGAGGAACAGGAAGATGCGCTCCTCGGTGATCGGGCGGTGGTAGCGGCCGACGAGCAGGCTCGCGAAGACGCGCGGTCCCATCAGGTCGCGGACGCGGAACACGAAGGTGGCGAGCGCCGAGATCCCGAGCGCGTAGGCGAAGCCCGTCTCCGTCATCATCATCGCGCTGCGGGCATCGGTCATGACGCCGAAGCCGCGGTGGAGGACCGTGCCGGCGACGGCGTTGCCCAGCACGATCATCGCGACGTAGGTCGCCAGCGTCGCGACGGCGAAGAGCGGGGTCGCGGCCCGGCGCGTCAGCGCGCGCCAGCGCCGGAGCATCAGGCCGCGCTCGTAGAGCATCAGGGGCGCGCCGATGAAGACGCCCCGGACCACCGCGACGAACGGCTCGACGCCGAAGGCCAGGCCGTAGAGCAGGCCGGCGAGCGCCCCGATGGCCGGCGCCACGAACCAGAACCGGGCCCGGAGCGGAGGCACGGCCGCGCCTTGCGGCACAGGGCGGGCCGGGGCCTCGGCGGGCGCAACGGGTGACGACATCGGGGCTCCTCGCTCGCGCCTCGCCGGCGAGAAATAGCAGGTCTCGCGCCCCGCCTCCTCCCGCTCACCGCGTAGTGCGGATCACATCGCCGTGCACGCCCCGGCCATGCAGTCCTCGCGCACCTCCCACCCGGTACGGGGTGGAAAGGGGGACGACCACGCCCTATATGGGGCTCATGGCAGACAGCACTTCCACTCCCTACACCATCGAAATCTCCCCCATCACGAAGCCCGCCGGGCAGTTCCAGTGGGCCATCCGCCGGAACGGCAAGCTGGTCGAGCGCTCTGACCGCCCGCATCCGACGGAAGCCAAGGCCGAGGCCAGCGCGCTCGCCGCGGTGGAGCGCAGCATGCACTCCGCGGGCAGCGGGCGCTGGTAAGCGCCGGCACCACGTCACGTCTCAATCGGACGTCGAAAACGGGCGAGGCCGCACGGGCCTCGCCCGTTTTCGCGTGAGCGATCCGATGCCGTTCGCCCCGCCGCCGCCCGATCCGCCCGCCCTGGTGCGTCACGCCGCGGCGGCGCCCTGCGAGGCGGCCACCCGCGCGCGCCTGCTGGCGCCGCCGATGCCCGGGGACGACGAGGTGCGGCTCACCTGCTCGGTGCGCCTCGCGCCGGGGGACCGGGTGCGCAAGCGCATCGTGATCGAGGGCGCGGCGGCGTCGGGCCTCACCCTCGACTGCGCCGGCGCCAGCCTCGGTCGCCCGGGCGAGGACGCGCATCTCGGTGCCTACACGATCGCGATCCGCTCCCGGCCGCCCTCCCGCCCGGGCGAAGGCTGGGATCGCCCGTCCGACATCCGCATCCGCGATTGCCAGGTCTTCGGCCACGTCCGGATCTGGGGCATGGCCGAGAACGGGCAGGGCCCGCTCCTGCGCGAATCCTCGCACAGCCTCGGCCATACCGCGCGCGCGCAAGCCGCCAGCCCGACCGACGTGACGATCACCGACACGACCATCGTCGCCGCCGGACCGATCCCGCTCTACCTCGGCCCCGGCGTCACCCGAGTGACGTTGCGCGGCTCGCGGCTCGCCGGCCGCTCGGTCTCGACGGCGCTCTACCTCGACGCCGAGAGCGCCGAGAACCGCATCGAAGACAACGATGTCGAGACCGAGACGGCGCGCGAGCTCGTCGCCGTCGACGGCTCGGCCCGCAACCGCATCACCGGCAACCGCTTCACCCTGCGCGGCCAGGGGGGGTTACGCCTCTACCGCAATTGCGGCGAGGGCGGCACGGTCCGCCACCAGACTCCTTCCGACAACGTCATCACCGGCAACACCTTCCGGACCAGCGGCTTCTTCCAGGCCGCGCCGATCGTGGTCAATTCCCGCAACGGCTGGCGGCTGACCTGCGGCGAGGATGCCGGCTATCCCTTCGGCAGCAGCCTCGACAATGCCGACAACGGCACCGGCAACGTCGTCGCGCCCAACACGGTCGAGTGATACGAACGGCCTAAGTGCACCTCACAAAACTCCCGCCGCGCTGACGCCGCCACAGCGAGCGACAACGGCGATCGGGAGTTTTGCGAGAGACACCAAGATGCTGACGCATCAAGGTCGATCTCGGGCAGGCCCGAGATCGACGAGGCCGTTGACCCATCTCGCATTCTCGACACCAGGTCAAAGGCTTGGCGAAAATTCGAGAACGGAACCAAAGGTCGTCTTCGACGACCGTTGGTATGAGCTCTCACGCGCGCGCGACCAGAACCAGGATCGCCGCGAGGCTCGCGATCGCGACCGGCATCTGGACCGGGCGCAACCGCGCGAAGAACAGGGGCGCCTCGCCGCGCCGGGCGGCGATCGGATCGAGCACCGCGACCGCGCCGTAGCCGGCGATCAGCAGCCCGGCGGCGAGTCCGGTGCGGCTCAGGGCCACCGCCAGCAGGGCTCCGAATCCGAGGACGAACAGCGCCAGCATCGTGGCGATCTGCATCACGGTCGCCCCGCCCTCGGTGCGGAAGCTGACCCCGCGGCAGACCCCGGAGAAGAACAGCAGGATCGCGCAGGCCCAGAGCAGCGTCAGCGTGACCGCCGCCTCGCCCGGCTCGCCCCCGAGCGTCCAGGATGCGGCCGCGCCGGCCACGAAGGGCAGCATCGGTCCGAAGCCCAGGGCGACGCTGAGCCACGGCACCGCCCGGGGCTCGTGGATGGTGAGAATGCGCCCGGTCGAATCGTCCTGCATGGTCTTCCTGTCTCCCGCCGAACTCCTCCCTAACGGCGCGACGCGCCCGTCGCGACAGCATGGGACGACGATCGCCGCCGCCCGACCGTCTGGCCCATCGGCGTTCGCCCCTCTATGCTGCCTGCAAAAATCGGGAGGAACAGAGATGGGTCGGACCGCGAAACGCGCTCTGTCTTGGCCGCTGGCGGCCGTGCTTCTGGCAAATGTTTGCTCGACGGGCGTCGCGCACGCCGCGGACGGGCCACCTGTGCAGGAAGGTTTCTCGACCGAGCGCCTGGCGCGCATCGCCCCGGCGATGACCCGGGAGATCGAGAAGGGCACGGTCCCCGGCGCGGTGACGCTGATCGCCCGCAACGGCAGGATCGTCCACTTCGAGGCGCACGGGTTCCTCGATTCCGCGAAGACGAAGCCGATGACCCGCGACGCGGTGTTTCGCGGCTTCTCGATGACGAAGCCGTTCACGGCGGTCGCCGCGATCGCGCTGATCGAGCAGGGCCGGCTCGGCCTGCGCGATCCACTGTCGCAGTACTTCCCCGAATTCAAGGAGATGAAGGTCTACGCGGAGGTGCGCGACGAACGCGGGCGCACGAGCCGCGTCGCGGTGCCGGCCAAGCGCCCGATCCTGGTCTGGGACCTGTTTCGCCACACCGCGGGCTTCACCTATGGCGGCTCGGCGCCGTTCCCGGAGATGAAGGAGGCCTACGAGAAGGCCGACATCGAGAGCCTGAACGGCGACCTCTCGAACGACGAGTTCGTCAAGCGGCTTGCCGCGATCCCGCTCGCCTACGAGCCGGGCACGCGCTGGGAATACTCGGTCGCCACCGACGTCCTCGGCCTCGTGGTCGAGAAGGTGTCGGGCCAGCGCCTCGACCGCTTCCTCGACGAGACCCTGTTCAAGCCCCTCCGCATGACGCAGACGAGCTTCCAGCTCCGGCCGGACCAGGCCGCCCGCTTCGCCGACGCCTACGATGCCGATCCGCTCAAGGCCGACCTGTGGAAGCTCGCCCGCAGCGAGCAGGATCCGGGCAAGCGCTACCTCCACGGCGGGGCCGGCGCGGTCATCACGGCCGAGGATTACTTCCGCTTCGCCCAGATGGTGGCGAATGGCGGCGAGCTCGACGGGGCGCGCATCCTGTCGCGCGAATCGGTCGAGTTCATGCTGTCGAACCACCTCCAGGGGCTCGAGGGCGCGCCGACCCCGACCACCGGCCCGGGCTACGGCTTCGGCCTCGGCTGGGGCGTGCGCCTCGACGAGGGCGGGGCCTGGATCCCCGGCTCGAAGGGCGACGCGATGTGGGCCGGGGCCGGCGGCACCAGCTTCACGGTCGACCGCAAGGAGGGGATCGTCGGCGTCTTCCTCGCGGCCGGCCCGAGCACGCGCCAGCACACCCGCTTCCTGTTCAAGAACCTCCTCTACGGGGCGCTGGTGCAATAGGACCCCGCGTCAGGCGGCGCGGCGGTCGGCATAGAGGCGGCAATGCTGCAGGTAGCCGACCTCGTGCAGCCCGGCGAGCTCGACCACGCTCGACCACAGCCAGGACGGGGCCTCGCCGTTGCAGCCGCGCGTGACCTCCGCCCGCCACGCCGCGCAGGCGTCGTCGTCCATCTGTCGGCCATGGGCCCGGCCGACCACGGTGGCGAGGTAGTGGGCAGCCCGCACCGCCTCCTCGCGGCTGAACTGGTCGACGTCGAGCTTCAGGTCCTGGGGCGCGAGCTCGCGCATCACCACGGGCCTGCCGAGGAGCTGCACCGGCAGCATCCGCTCGCCGAGATTCGGCGCGAGCGCCCGCGCCCCGGCGACGACCCGCTCGGCGGCGTCGGCGGGCATCCGGGCGCCGGGGGCCGGGGGCGCCGCGGGCGCGACCGCCTCCTTCAGGTCGACCAGGGCCAGCCGGCCCTTGCGGTGCCCCCCACCCTTGTCGTGCCCCTCATCCGGCTCCTCGATCCGCACCAGGGCGGCGTAGCGCAGGAAGCCGAGCGAGCTGCAGCCCTTCATCCAGTAGGCGGCGTCGATGAGGCGAAGATCCGCCGCCGCGTCGCGCCCGTTGAGGGCCAGCACGAGGCGGCGCACCGCGTCCTCGCCGAACACCTCGCGCAGGGCGTCGCGCTCCGCCGCGTCGAGGGCCCAGAACTTGCGCCCCAGGGGGATCCGCGGCTCGACGTCCTTCAGCCGCTCGCGGGCGAGCTGCTTCCAGTGCCGGCCCAGCGCCCGGCGGCGCACCGTGCGCACCACCTCCGGCTCGGGCGGTGCCTCGCCGGCGCCGGGTTCGCCGAGTTCGCCTCCGCCGAGGCCCTGCGCGTAGCCGCGGATCATCTCCTCCAGCATCCGGGCCGTGACCACGCCGGGCAGGTCCGAGCCGCGCGCCGCGCTCGCCAGAGACAGACCGAGGCGGACGAGGTCGTGGGTCGGGTTGCCGATCACCGTCTGGTCGAGGTCGCGGATCTGGATCTCGACCCGCCCATCGGCATCGGCGAGCGGCCCGAGATTGCCGAGATGGCAATCGCCGCAGATCCAGACCGCGGGCCCCTCCGGGAGGGTGCCGCGTGGCAGGCCGTCGAGCCACTCGTAGAATTTGAGGGTGTTGCCGCGTACGTAGGCATGCGCCGACCGCGCCATCTTCAGGGTGCGCTGACGTTCCAGCACCGCCGCGCGGTCCTGCGGGCCGAAGCTCCGGATCTCGGACATTCCATCACCTGCGTGAGCACGGCCGACACGCTACCTTGGCCGCCCCGGTCAACGCACGAGAACAGGTGGGCAACGCGCGTCGTTTCGTCCCTGGTGTGGATGAAGATGGAGGCTCGGACGTAGCAGGGACGAAAGCGGCGGTCCGGTCGGCCGTCTCGCGGCCCGCAGCCGGTCGCGCGCATATCGGTGGCTGGCCGGTGAGGTCTCCCGGGGTGTGCACCTGGCAACCCCGGGTTGGGCCAAGACGCGCTCACGCGCTCCGCCCGTCCTCCCCCGGCCAGTCCAGCGCCGCATATTGCGTCCGCAGCTCGCGCTTGAGCAGCTTGCCGGCGGTGTTGCGGGGCAGGTCTTCCTGGAACAGGATGCGCTTGGGCACCTTGTACGGCGCGAGCCCGGTGCGGCAATGGGCGATCAGCTCCTCGGCCCCGGCACGCGCGCCCGGGCGCAGCACCACGACCGCCGTCACGGCCTCGATCCATTTCGGGTGGGGCAGGGCGATCACCGCCACCTCCGAGACGCTCGCGTGCGTGAACAGCACCTCCTCGACCTCGCGGCTCGCCACGATGGTGCCGCCGGTCTTGATCACGTCCTTCACCCGGTCGACCACCGTGATGTAGCCCGCCTCGTCCATGATCCCGACATCGCCCGAGTGGAACCAGCCGCCGCGAAACGCCTCGCGGGTCTCCTCCGGCTTGTCCCAGTAGCCGGCCATCAGCTGCGGCGAGCGGTGGACGATCTCGCCGCGCTCGCCCGGGGCGACGTCGCGCATCGCGTCGTCGACGATCCGGGTCTCGACGTTGAAGACCGGGCGGCCGCAGGAGGCCGGGCGGGCATCGTGCTCCTCGGGGCGCAGCACGGTGGCGAGCGGCGCGATCTCGCTCTGGCCGTAGCAATTGTAGGGTTTGGCGCCGGGCAGGCGGGCGCGCAGCTCCTCGAGCACCGGCACCGGCATGATCGAGGCGCCGTAATAGACGTGGCGCAAGGATGTCAGGTCCCGCCGCGCGAAGTCGGGCGAGCGCAGGAGGCTGATCCACACGGTCGGGGGCGCGAAGAACGAGGTGAGGCGGTGCTCCTCGATGAGGCGCAGGCAGGTCTCGGGCACCGGCGCCTCGATCAGCACCGTCTCGGCCCCGGCGAGGAGCTGGGGCATGGTGAAGGCGTGCATCTGCGCGGTGTGGTAGAGCGGCAGGGCGGCGAGCGCCCGGTCGCCGGGGCCGAAATCGAGGGCGGTGACGCAGCTCAGATACTCGGCGATGAGACCGCGGCTCGTCATCATCGCGCCCTTCGGCGCCGCAGTGGTGCCGGAGGTGTAGAGGAGCTGCACCACGTCCTCGTCGGCGACCGGCACGTCGACGGCCTCGACCTCACCGTCGCCCTGCGCGAGCCGCAGCACGTCGAGGTCGGTGCCACCGAACAGGGTGCCGAACCAGGGACCCGCTCCCTCGTCCAGCGCTTCCCGGGCGTTGCCGGCGAGCGCCGGATCGACGATCAGCACGCGGGCGCCCGACTGCTCGACGATGTAGCGCAGCTCGCGCCCGGTCAGCGCGTAGTTGACCGGCACGTGGATGAGGCCGGCCCGGGCGCAGGCGAGCCACAGGATCAGGTAGGCGTCCGAGTTGCGCCCGAGCGCGCCGAGCCGGTCGCCCCGGGTCAGGCCCGCCTCCAGCAGGCCCCGAGCCACCCGGTCGACGGCGCAGTCGAGGGCGTCGAAGCTCCAGCGCCGCTCGCCGAAGGTCAGGGCGGTGCGCTCGCGGTAGCGGCGTGCCGTGCGGCGGAGCGCATCGGAGATCGTGTCGCGCCGGGCGCGCGCGGCCTCGGGTCCGGCGAAGGTGCCGTCATGGTCCATGGTCGTTTCTCCCTCGTGTCTTCGTTGTTGTCCCCCTTTGTCTCAGGGCGGCGGGGACATGTCACGCGGGGGCGCGAGGGCGCGCCCGGCCCTCGACCGCGTCGGTCTTCCGACGAGGACGCTTCCGGATCCGGCCGCCGTCGTCGACAGTGCGGGGACGAACGACAACAGGAGGACACGCGGATGCGACTCGGACTCGACGGCAAGGTGGTGCTGATCACCGGTGGTTCGAAGGGCATCGGCCTCGCCTGCGCCCGCGCCTTCCTCGACGAGGGGGCGCAGGTCGGGATCGTCTCCCGCTCGAGCGACAACCTCGACCGCGCCCGCGCCGCGCTCGGTCCCGTCGCGGGCTTCACGGCCGACCTCGTCGATCCGGCCCAGGCGCTCGGCGCCCTCGACGCCCTGGAGGCGGCGCTCGGGCCGGTCGACGTTTTGGTGAACAGCGCCGGCGCGGCGAAGCGCGTGCCGCCCGGGGACCTCACGCCGGAACGCTGGCGGGCCGCTTTCGACGCCAAGCTCTTCACCTACGTCAACATGTTCGACCCCGTCGTGAAGCGGATGGCCGCCCGCGGCGCGGGCGTGATCGTCAACGTCATCGGCAGCGGCGGCAAGGTCGCGGCCCCGACCCACATCGCCGGCGGGGCCGCCAACGCCGCCCTGATGCTGGCGACCGCCGGCCTGGGTCAGGCCTATGCCGGCAGCGGCGTGCGGGTCGTCGGCGTCAGCCCGGGCCTGACCCGGACCGACCGGGTGGCGGAGGGCATGCAGGCCGAGGCGGCCGTGCAGGGCGTCGCGGTCGAGGAGGCCCGGGCCCGGGCGGAGGCCGGCATCCCGCTCGGGCGCATGGCCGAGCCGGAGGAGATCGCCGCGGCGGTCGTCTTCCTCGCCTCCGCCAAGGCGAGCTACGTCACGGGGGTGACCCTCACCATGGACGGGGCGAAGGCCGCCATCGTCGTGTGATCCCGCGCCCGCCACGCTGCGCGCAGCGTGGCGGGCGCCATGGTCCACCGCAGCGGCGCGAGAGCCTGATCGGGGTGACCCGATCAACGAGACACCCGCCGCGTCATCCCGGGTTCTCGCCGTCGGCGAGCCCCGGGATGACCAGGAGGGTGTCATGTCGGCCATCTCACGCGAGCCAGCCTCTTACATCTTCGTCGTGGAGTGGGACCGGATGTACGACAGGGGAGGCGGCTCGTTGTAAGAGCAAAGAAACAAGTCGGTAGGTGTCAAATCAAGCCGACCACCGAGATCGTCATCATGTCTCGCGCTAGGACCAGAGCAACGTCGCCCGCAAATCAGATCGAAGTAAAAAAATCGTCGCTCTCGCAAGAAGTATTTGTCTAAAAAGAAATATGATTGAAATCTTAATTTCATAATCGAGGCATGCCGAGACGGTATGCGGACCCCCCTCGGCCTCGCGGCGACCTACGTGGCGCAGATCAACACGATGGCCGCGCATTTCGACAAGATGCGCGTGGTCGAGAGCCTGCCCGGCCCCGGGGACGACGCGGTCCCGACGGTCATGGAGGTGCAGGACCTCACCGTCCCGGCCCGGCATCCGGCTGCTGAAGCGGAGCGCCACCCCCGACCCGGAGGTGGCCGACCTGCCCGACATCGACAAGGTGCGCCGCCCGCCGCCGCACCTGCAGCGCCCGAAGGTTTTTTGTTTTGACCGCATTGTCTACGACGAACCGGCATCCACTTCGTCGGACCATGCTCTAGCCGAGCTTGCCGGCCGCGGTCTCGAGCAGGCCCATCGCCTCGTCGCCGAACTTCTTGCGCCATTCCGCGTAGAAGCCGCTCTTGCGCAATTCCTCCTTGAACGGCGCGGTGTCGACGTCGTTGAAGGCGAGGCCCTTGCCCACCAGTTCCTCGCGCAACGAGGCGTTGAGCCGGGCCACGTCCTTGCGCTCCTCCAGGCAGGCGGCGTTGACGGAGCGGGCGAAGACGTCCTTGAGGTCGGCCGGCAGCTGGTTCCAGGCGCGGCGGTTGATCAGGAACCACCAGCCGTCCCACATGTGGTTCGTCACCGAGCAGTATTTCTGCACCTCGTAGATCTTGGCGGTATTGATGATCACCGGCGGGTTCTCCTGCCCGTCGACCACCTTCGTCTGCAGGGACGAATAGACCTCGGCGAAGTTGAGGCTGGTCGGCGCCGCGCCGAGCGAGCGGAACAGCGAGGTCCAGAGCGCGCTCACCGGCACCCGGATCTTGAGGCCCTGGAGGTCCTTCGGTTCCCTGATCGGCCGCACGCTGTTGGTGATCTGGCGGAAGCCGTTGTCCCAGATCCGCTCCATGACGACGAAGCCGGCCTTCTCGATCTGGCCGCGCAGGTGCGCGCCGAGCGGCCCGTCCATGCCGCGCCAGACCGCGTCGTAATCCGGGAAGGCGAAGCCGAGGCCGTAGATCGACGAGGTCGGGATGATCGTCGAGAGCACGTTGACGCCCGACAGCGCGAAGCATTCGAGCGCGCCGGAGCGCAGCTGCGAGAGCATGTCGCTTTGCCCGCCGAGCTGGTTGTTGGAAAAGATCTGGAGATCGACCCGTCCGTCGGTCTGTGCCCGGATGGCGTCCGCGGCCTTGCGGCCGTGGATGTTGATCGGGTGGGTCTCGGGCACGTCGGTACCGAGCTTGAACACGAACTCGGCGGCGCGGGCGTAGCGGAGCGGAAAGGCCGAACCGACCAGTCCGGCGCTGAGCGTGCCGGCGACCAGGGCGCGGCGCGAGAGGGGGGCGCTCGACATCGTTCCTCCTGAGGGTTTTTTCGTTGGCGGCGGGGGCCGCGGGGCGGGTGTTTTCTTGGTTGTATTTCACATGGCCGGTGTCATTCGCCGAAAACCGATGGTCCACTCTCCGCGTCATTCCGGGGCCGCGCAGCGGAGCCCGGAATCCAGAACCGCTGGGGGCCCAGGATCACGCGGAAGATGTGCCGCTTCGTTCTGGATCACCTGCGGTTCTGGATTCCGGGCTCTTGCCTTCGGCAAGCCCCGGAATGACACTGAGGGTGTCACGACCGTCGAGCGAACCGTCCGATTGCTCACAACGCGATGATCGGCTTGATCTCCTCGAAGCTCTTCATCCGGTTCAACGCCGTATCGACCTCGTCGAGGCTGTAGCGTCCTGTCACCATCGTGTGGAACGGCACCTCGTGCTGGTGGTTCGCCACGAATTCCAGCGCCTTCCAGTACGCCTTGGCCTGGCCGGAGAACGAGCCGAGCACCCGCAGGTTCTTCGCCACGATGTTCGAGGGCGCGATCGTCGTCGTCCCCTGTCCGAGCTGGCCGACCACGACGTAAGCGGCGCCGCGGCGGGCGAGGTCGAGCCCCTCGCCGAAGGCGGCGGGGTGGCCGGTGAACTCCATCACCACGTCGGCGCCGCGCCCGTCGGTGAGCGCCCGGACCCGGTCGAGGCGCTCGGCGTGGCTCGTCGTCTCGATCGAGATCACCTCGTCGGCGCCGAAGTCGCGGGCGAGCGCCAGCCGCGCCTCCGGCGCGCCGAGGGTGACGACCCGGCGCGCGCCCGAGATCTTGGCGACCGCGGTGGCGAGCAGCCCGAGGGGCCCGGCGCCCTGCACCACCACCGTGTCGGTCGGATCGACCCGGCCGAGGACGTCGAACGCGTTCATCACCGAGCGGAAGGCGCAGCTCGCCATGCTGGCGAGCTCGTTGGGCACCGAGTCGGGCACCTTCACCCGGCCGGAATCCGGCAGCACGTAGCCGTACTCCGAAAAACCGCCGAGCAGGTAGGGCGCGACGTCCATCCGCTCGTACATGTACTTGCGGCTGTACTGGCACAGGGTCGGCTCGCGGGCGACGGTGCAGAAGTAGCAGCGCCCGCAGGCCGTGTGGGTCCAGGTGATGCGGTCGCCGACCCGCAGGGGCTGCCCGACCGAATCCCGCTCCGTCCCGGCCCCCATCGCGACGATGCGCCCGACCATCTCGTGGCCGATGATCACCGGCAGATCGACCTTGAGGGCGAGCGAGCCCTGCCAGAGATGGACGTCGGTGCCGCAGACCGAGCAGGTCTCGATCTTCGTCAGGATCGTGCCGGGCTCCAGTTCCTGGGGAACCGGCACCTCCTCGATGCAGACCGGGGCCTTGAACTGCCGCACCACGGCGGCGCGGCTGGTCTTCGGAAAGCGCATCATGACCGTTCCCCCGGTTGCCCCTCGGGCGCCATCGCGAGCACCCGGCGCGCGAGCTTCAGGTGGGCGATGTCGATCATCCGGCCGTCGAGGACGGCGACGCCCGCGCCGCTGCCGTCCAGCAGCCGCACCACCTCGCGCGCCCAGGCGACGCGCTCCGGCGGCGGTGTGAAGGCGGCGGTGACCGCCTCAAGCTGGTCCGGATGAATGCAGAGCTTGCCCGAGAACCCGTCGGCGGCGGCTGCCCCGGTCTCGGCCTGGAGGCCGGCGGGGTCGCGGGGATCGGGAAACGGCGTGTCGACCGCCGCGACGCCGGCCGCGGCGGCGGCGATCAGAAGCCGGTCGCGGGCAGCGGCGACCGGCGCCGCGAGTCGGCCGTCGGGCCGGCGCGGGCTGATGCCGAGATCCGCCGACAGGTCCTCGGCTCCGAAGCAGAGGGCGCGCAGGCGCGGCGACACGCCGGCATAGTTCATGTCCCGGAGCGACTCCGCCGTCTCGGTCGCGAGCAGCAGCACTCCGACGGATCCGGCCGGCACGCCGCCGGCGGCCTCCAGCACGTCGATCTGGCCGGCGAGCATCGCGAGATCGGCCGGCGCCGTGCATTTCGGCAGCAGGATCGCGGCGGGCCGCGCCGCGACGACGGCCGCGAGGTCGGCGAGGTACCAGGCGGTGCCGCGCGGGTTGATCCGCACGATCAGCGTGCCCGGCCGGGCGCGCAGCATGGCGACGACCTCCGCCCGCGCCGCGTCCTTGGCGGCGGGCGCGACGCTGTCCTCCAGGTCGAGGATGACGCCGTCGGCGCCCGATCCGACAGCCTTCTCGACCTTGCGGGCCGAATCGGCCGGGGCGAAGAGCAAGGAGCGCAGCCTCATCGGGTCGTCTCCGTCCGGCCGATCTCGGCGGCGATGTCGGCCTCGTCCTGGCCGAGGGAAGGGGCGAGGCGCCGGATCCGCCCGGGCGTGCGCGACAGGCGAGGGAAGGGCGCGTGCATCGGCACCGCGCCGTGCTCCGGATCTTCGACCTCGACGAGGACGCCGCGGCCCTTCACGTGCGGATCCTCGGCGAAGCCCGCCGGATCGTAGACCGGGCCGACCGTGACTTCCGCCGCCTCGAAGTAGGCGAGGTTGTCGGCGAGATCGCGCTCGGCGATGAAGCCGCCGACGATCGCGTCGACCTCCTCGACATTGTCGAGCCGGGCGGAGTTGGTGGCGAAGCGCGGGTCGGCGATCATCTCGGGCCGGCCGATCGCGCGAAACAGCCGGGCGGCCATCTCTTGCGTCGAGGCCGAGAGCGCCAGCCACTCGCCGTCGCGGGTGCGGTAGACGTTGCGCGGCGCGGTGATGCTGACCCGGTTGCCGATGCGCGAGGGCACCCGCCCGGTCAGCCGGTGGATCGCGGCGTCGGGCCCGAGGGTCGCGTGCAGCGGCTCCAGCAGCGACAGGTCGACGACCTGCCCGGCGCCGTCCGGGCGTTCCGCCACCCGCAGGGCCGCGAGCGTGGCGAAGGCCCCCGACAGGCCCGCCACCATGTCGGCGAGCGCGAGGTTCGGCAGGGCCGGCGGCTTGTCGGAAAAGCCGTTCTTGGCGGCGAATCCGCTCATCGCCTCGATGAGCGAACCGAAACCCGGGCGCTGGGCATAGGGGCCCGTCTGCCCGAACCCGCTGACCCGGACGATCACCAACTTCGGGTTGAGCCCGAGCAGGACCTCCGGCGAGAAACCCGCCGCCTCCATCACGCCGGGCCGGAACCCCTCGATCAGAACTTGGGCAGTGGGCACCAGGCGGCGCAAGGCGGCCTTGCCCTCGGGCTCGCGCAGGTCGAGGCGGATCGAGCGCTTGTTGCGGCCGTAGACCTTCCACCAGGCCGGGATGCCATCGTCCTGCCAGTGCCGGAGCGGGTCGCCCCGGTCGGGTTCGAGCTTGATCACGTCGGCGCCGAAATCG